>JAQBYJ010000037.1 GCA_027622555.1 Verrucomicrobiota bacterium | reverse complement strand
CTCAATCCTCAAAGAGCTGGTATAGAATTGGTTGATCAGATTGGGGAAGGACGACAGGAAGACGTCAGGACGACAGGAAGACGTCAGGTCTTGACTCTTGACAAGGTATCAATCGAGAGTGGGGCGTCGAAGGGGTCGGCTATCGATGTTTGGTATGAGAGCTATCGAATCCTGTAATTGAGTACCTCAAAAAAATCTCTTGGCCTTTAGCTGTCGTTTGCCAGTTTCACCAATGTTCAAGGGTTGAACTTTTCACTCTTCCCCTGCGGCGTGAATTTCGGGAAGCTGCGGTTTACGTTCAGCTCAACCGACTGAAAAGCATTGAGGAATGACGCTTCTGCATGGGGCCCAGTTTGAGAAAATCATGAATTCTTGGACCGACCCCTGCTTAGTCGACTTGGACCGACCCCTGCTTAGTCTACCCTTGGACCGACCCCTGCTTAGTCTACCAATCGTTAGTCTACCATTTGGTGATCCACCATTTGGTATATTTTTATTGACCCCTCCAAGACGCCTTCTACAGTCGGCCCCACATGAACAACCCTTTTGCTTATGGCCGCGTGGTGGATGCCGCCCAATATTGCGCCCGCCCCCAGGTTGAGAAGGCCTTGAAGTCCATGATGGAAGCGGGGCAGAACGCGGTTCTCTTCGGGGAACGCCGCATCGGGAAAACCTCCCTCATCCTGCATGTGGCCAAACGGATCAAAAAAAGCCGGGTGGTCTATTTCGATTTTCTGGCCTGCCATACCGCCGAGGACCTGACCGAACGTATCGCCCGGGGTGTTTTGGAAACGCCCAACCGCAGTTTCTTCAACCTGGCGTTGAAAGTATTTTCCTCTCTCAAACTCACCGTTACCATTGATCCGCAATCGGGTGCGCCTTCGGTTTCCATGGCAGCACACCCCAGTTCCGGCTCGGAAGCCATCGGGACATTGGAAACGGCTCTAGATCGGCTCTACACACTGCACAAGGAAAAGCCGTTGATCGCCGTCTTCGACGAGTTTCAACAAGTCCTTGGCATCCCAGGCGGAGACCGGATCCTGGCCCGTATGCGCAGCCGTATACAAATGCACGCCACCCTCCCCTATGTTTTTTCGGGAAGCATCCGGGAAGACATGCAAAAGATCTTCAGCGATTATAAAAGCCCATTCTACAAGTCGGCGTTACCTCTGGAGATCGAGGCCATCGACAGGAAGCGATTCGACGCTTACCTGGCTAAACGATTTGCCGACACGAATCGGAAGGTCGATCCGCCCGTGTTCGATGAAATTCATGATCTCGGTATCCACGTCACCGGCGACATCCAGCAGATGTGCTGGGCGCTCTGGATCTGCAGCTCGACCGGAGAGACTATCGGAACAGACAAAATCGACGAGGCTCTGGACCAGCTTTTCGCCATGGAGTCGCGCAACTTCGAAGACACGGTGGCCATTCTCGCACCGTCTCAACTCCGTATTCTAAACGCCCTGGCCTCCCACGAGTTTACCGGGCTTTACACCGCGGATTTTAAACAGCAATCCGGGGTCATCAACAACCAGACCATCAGCAAAGCCGTCCAGCGCCTAGAGGACCTCCGCATCCTCTTTCGTTTCAAAGGCCTGCCTCGCATTTCCAATCCCTTTTTTGCTCTCTGGTTAAAACGGAAGTTTTAAGCCATGCGTTGGAAGCCAGGGGAGTGTAATTTCCCAGGCAACGACACAGGGACCTCAAAGATTTTTACGCCACCCATTGGCCTTAAGCACTTCCTCTATCGACACCGGCGCGCCACCGCGACGCTTGCTTTCGTCGGCGGCTTCCATGAAGGCGTGGATTTCGATGGTGTTTTCGAGGGGGACGGGCGATTTGCCGGTTCGGAAAAATTGGACAATCTCTTGAAGCATGGGGACGTATTTTCCTTCACGCCCTGCCTCAGCAATCTGCTTGGTGCCGAAAGCGATTACCCGGTAGTCGGCTTTGGAATTCCGGATTCCATAAAGCACGCCCACGGCACCCGATTTCCATTTACCCGTTATTGCATCATTGTCCGGGGTGTAGCTGCGGCTAACCGTTTCCACTCCTGGACCCATGACGGTGAAGAGCGCTTCGGTGGGATGAATGCCATACCAAAACAGATCGGGGTGATGTTCTTCCAAAGTCGCCGGACCATAGGAAATAGCTCCTTTAATTTCGCCAATGTCGGTTGTGGCAAGTCGGACAATTCCCGGATCAAACCGCAGAGAAGACGAGCTCCAGCAGGGAACGCCATGCTTCTTGGCCAAGCGATAAATCTCAATGGCGTCTTTTAAAGATCCCGCAATGGGTTTGTCGATGAACACGGGCAGTCCCGCCTCGAACACAGGAATGACCTGCTTTAAATGTGGTCGCCCATCCACGCTTTCCAGCAAAACAGCATCCACATGTTTGCACATCTCTTCAATGCTGTCGTACAATTGAACCCCGTACTCTTCCACCAGAGTTTTGGTAAAGCCATCAATGCGGTCGGCGCTACTGGGAATATCGGGACTACCTCCCTTGAATGCCGCAACCACTTTGGCACCGGACACGTGGTCTTCGTTCCCGGGTTCGTTGAAAGATTTGGTAAAGGCTATGACATGCGAAGTGTCCAAGCCGATTATTCCAACTCGAAAAACCAGTTCGGGCAGCGCTTGTTCAAGCGTATTTACAACCTGGGTACCGAGGAGCTGGTATCCCGCCGGGACAAAATGAACATCACCTGTTGCTTTGAACAGGGCGGGATCGAAAGCTGCGGTAAGTGAGCGGAGATCGTTCATGGGGATATTGTGACGGGACATGACTTTCGCGGCGACACGGTTGTACTTGAGTTCGTCTCCTTTGATGCGACCCAACTCATCGTCCGGAACGTAAGAGGTATTTGCCCAAATGAGCTTGGCTCTGGTTTTTTTCAGCCGGGCTACCAGTTTCTCCAAATTGGATTCGTAGACGTCAAGCGTGGTCGAAATGGTTCCCCGGACCTTATCACGTCGCCCTTGATTTTTACTTTCCGGGTGCCGGTAACAGAGGTCGTGCAAGCCCCAGTTAAAATGAATCACATCCCAGTCGCCATCCCCCAACCATTCATCGATCTTCTCCAGACCATTTCCTGTTGGTCCGGCATTGCCTTTGTTGTGAACCACCTCCGCCCTTCCCTGGAACATTTCCACCACATAGGGCGTGTAGCCAATCGAAATGGAGTCCCCGATTATAAAAATGCGGGGCAAAGTTTCTGCAGCCGACAATGACATGCAAAATCCATACCAGCAAAAGACGAAGAGAAGAAGGCGAATGTGTTTCATAGGGTTTCGAAGAGCGTGCTCAAGAATAGCGAGAATGACAAGATTGGAGAAATCACATTTGTTTTCCCTTGTGAGCTTTGATTTCAAGGAGCAAATTTCATACTTCACTGGAATCATCCAACCTTATATCCCCATGAATAATCATACCCTATCTCGAAGAAATTTTGTTAAAACCGCCGGAGTCGCGAGTGCCGCGACCTTTGCCATACTTCCGGCAATTCACGGCCAACAGGCTCCCTCCCGAAAATTGCGCGTGGGAGTCATGGGACTGAAACGGGGATCCGCTCATATCACCGGATTTCAGGCAGTTCCCAATGTGGAGATCGCCTACGTTTGCGACGTAGATAAACATCGCGCCGCAGAAGGAGCCGCTTTGGCAAACAAAGGACAAAAGAACTCGACCAAAATGGTTGGAGACTTTCGACATATTCTTGAAGACAATGCCGTGGATATTTTATCGATTGCTGCTCCCAACTTTTGGCATGCACCGGCAACGATTCTGGCCTGTGCAGCCGGAAAACACGTGTATGTTGAAAAACCCGGCAGCTACAGCGCAGAAGAAGGTGAATTGATGGTCAAGGCTGCTCGAAAGTACAACCGCAAGGTCCAACAAGGTACTCAGCGCCGCAGTTATGAGTCGATGATTGACGGTATGGAAAAACTTCATGGAGGCGCGATCGGCAAGGTTCGTTATGCAAGGACCTGGTATGCAAATACCCGTGAATCCATCGGGCATGGAAAGCCAGCGACCGTCCCGGATTATTTGGATTATGATCTATGGCAAGGACCTGTTCCGGTCAGTCCATATAAAGACAACCTCGTCCACTACAACTGGCATTGGCATTGGAACTATGGGGGAGGTGAGCTGGCGAACAACGGGGTGCACGCCCTGGATATCGCACGCTGGGGGTTGCAAGTGGACTACCCCACCAAGGTAACTTATCTCGGCAGTCGCTACAACTTTGATGACGATCAGGAAACACCGGACACCGGAGTGGCGCAATTTGATTGCGGCGAGGTGGGGGCAACCTGGGAAGGAAGCAGTTGCCAACGACGCTCCGAAGAGAACCTGGCCTTTTGCACCTTTTATGGGGAAACCGGATCAATGGCATTCGATACGGCGGGTTTTAAAATCTATGATTCCAAAGGCAAAATGATCGACGACCGTGCGGGTACACCGGGCGACGTTCCTCACTTTCAAAACTTTTGCGATGCAATCCGTGACGATGTTCCTTTAAACCAGGACATTGAGGAAGGCCAGAAAAGTACCCACTGGTGCCATCTGGGAAACATGGCATACCGGACAAACTCGGTTGTGGAAGTTCATCCTAAAACCGGTCGCATCAAAAACAATCCGGAAGCACAAAAGTTTTGGAAACGGAGCTACCGCAAAGGTTGGCAACCGAAGGTGTAAGCTGAGGTTGAAAGCACCGAGGGTTCAAAAGGTTCCAATCTCGAGAAAATTGTCAGGCGGTATTTTCGCATCGCGACTGAAAGAGAAAACGCACTAGTTGATTAGCAAATTATGGATCCAACAGTAATGACAGAAAATCCTTTCGGGGCTTTGACCTTCATTGACGCACCGGCGTTGCTGACCAACGCATCAAGTGTATTGGCGATGAGTACCATCACGCGCATGCTTAGAACGCGCGACAGGATGCAGGAACTCTTTGCGCTTTCCGAGGCGGATGGGCAATCGGAGGAGGAAGCGGCCCGTTTGATCGGCCAGGCCAATCGAGTGGAAAAACAAGCGATACAACTCCTCCGAGCACTCCACTCCATCTATATTGCACTTGGCGCATTTGCCGGTGCAACCCTGGTAACACTCGTAGGCGCCGGTTTGGCAATATTCCACAGCACAGTCTGGAATCAAATTTCCGCATTCGCAGGAATCGCATTGGGCACTGTTGGAGTAGGTGGTTTAGTCTATGGAAGCATGAATCTCTTGGCAGCAACCCGGCTTTCCCTCTATAATCTCCGAGAAGAGGCGGAGTTGATCCGCGATCGTCAGGGGAATAAGACCAAGCGAATTAATCCTGAAACTGAGTAATTAAAAAAATACATGGTGGTTCCGGCTGTCAATTGAACCAAACTATTCCCAATAATCCGATGAAAGCACTCGTCTATAACGGTCCCTGGGATATGTCCCTGGAGGAACTCCCGAAGCCAGAACCCCGAGCGGGTGAAGTTCTTATACAAATGGAAGTAGTGGGGATTTGCGGAAGCGATGTGCACGGTTTTACTGGAGAAAGCGGACGGCGAACACCAGGCATGGTCATGGGCCATGAGGCCGTCGGAAAAGTTGTGGCTCATGGAACTGGGGTGACTAGTCCTGAATTGGGACGCCGGGTGATAGTTTACAATATTTTGTCTGATGACCCACCCACTCCGGAAGAAGGTGATCCCAGTTTCTTGAACAAACAGGTGGTGGGAGTCAACCTGGGTAGGCGTGGTGCCATGGCAGAATTTCTCGCGATTCCCGCCAGCAATGCCATTCCGGTTCCGGGAAATCTTGCGCCTGACGTCGCCATACTTGCCGAACCCATTGCAGTAGCTACTCACGGGTTCAATCGCCTGAAGGCCAAAGCGGTCCAACTGTCGTCCGTCGCAATCATAGGTGCCGGAACGATTGGATTGTCGGCATTGCTGGTGGCGAACGCCAACGGCGCAAATGCTGTGGCGATTCTGGATATAGTGGCAGACAAGCTGAGAAGAGTCCCTGATTTTGGTGGTCGTCCAATTCTGCTGACTAAAGCAGATCCTCCCCAGATGGTGAGTGACAAAGTCCAGGAAGTTATTGGTACCAAGCCGGACGTGGTAGTGGATGCCGTCGGAAGCGAAGAGTCATTTTCCTGGTGCCTGGCAACCGTCGCAAAAGGGGGAACCATTTTACTTATAGGAAACCTTTCCAAAGAAGTTACGTTGCCACTGCAAACAACGGTGAGTAATGAAACTACTTTAATTGGCACTTACGGGTTTGATAAATCCGCTTTCGAGGAGGCCCTGCAAATGGTTCCAAACAGGGTGCAGCCATTGGCGACTCTGATTGAAGGGCGCTGCAGCCTGGAAGAAACGCCTGAGGTAATCACACGCCTGGCCAAAGGTGAACAACAGGCTCTCAAAGTAGTAATAGAGTTTTAGAAATCCCATGAGATCAGCCATCTTTTCAAGTATTCTGAGCAGCGTAATTCTCCTGAATCTGGTGGCGGGAAAACCGAATCTTGTTTTTATCCTGGCCGATGATTTGGGGTATGGGGATGTGGGTTGCTTTGGCGCGCCAGACATTAATACACCCAACCTGGATCGATTGGCAGAAGAAGGCATCCGGTTCACCTCGAATTACTCGAACAGTGCCATTTGCTCACCGACTCGGGCGGCTTTTATGACCGGTCGGTACTTCCAGCGCATCGGCCTGGAGTGGGCGGTGTGGTATCAGGCTCCGGGCGAAGGGCTGCCACCAACAGAAACTTCGCTCGCAACCATGCTGAAAGCTGCCGGTTATAGCACGGCCCTTGCCGGGAAGTGGCACCTTGGTTACGAAGATGGTTGGCGACCGAATCAACACGGCTTTGATCATTTTTTCGGCTGCCTGGGTGGGAATGTAAACTACTTCGAATATTACGACAAAACAGGGACTCATGATTTATTCCTGAATGACGAGACGCTCCAGATCGAAGGTTACATGACAGATCTGACGGCAGAATATGCGGTCCAGTTTATAGAAACAATGAAGGAGCAGCCGTTCTTTCTATTCGCGTCGTTCAATGCACCTCACTTCCCCTTTCAAGGGCCTGAGGATAAAAAAACGGAATTCAGTTGGAGTGAAGGGACAAGAGAGAGGAATTACATCCCTATGGTAGAAAGCCTCGATACCGCGGTCGGCCGCATCGTGGATGCGATTGATTCTGCGGGTCTCGCTGAAAATACTTTGGTTGTGTTTACGAGTGACAACGGTGGTGAAAAGCTCGCACGCAACTATCCACTTCGGGGAAGTAAAGGCTCCCTTTGGGAAGGTGGCATTCGCGTGCCTGCCATTGCCCGTTGGACCCATCACATTACCAAAGGCAGGGTAAGCGACCACCCGATTCAAACCATTGATTGGTCAGCTACTCTACTTGGACTTGCATCGGCAGTGCCTCCCAAAAATCGACCTTTGGACGGCGTAGATCTGACACCGCTTTTAACCGAAAACAATCAAATCAAAGGCAGCCCGCTATTTTTCAGGCGGGCGCTGGATCCTCATCGAAGTCGAGTGAATTCTCAACGCGCAGTGCGGGTCGGACAATGGAAGTATATAGATGAGCCCGATGGCGGACGTCAGTTATTCGATCTCGAAAACGATATGGCAGAAACGCAAGACCTGATCGACCAACACGCTTCCCGTGCTTTGGAAATGCAAGATCTGCTTGATCAGTGGGAATCTGAGATAGATCCTCCGCTCTATGATCAACGCGCACAGGCTCTAAAAAATAAAGCAGCACGAGACGCCTCAAACTAAGCAATGGTCAATTCACTTAAGCATCCAGCCGTCTGGAAAGGAAACGAGCTCTCAGAAAGAAACGATTGGCTTGGAGATGTGTCCTCTGCCTCCATCGAACACATTCGAGATCAATTGGAAACTGGGGGCGGTGCGGTGCTCTTGCGTGGCTTTCCAGTAAAGGACAAGACAAAGGACAACGCGGGAGAAGCCTTTCGAGAATGGTGCGCCGGACTTGGAACCCTGCTCTCTCAGAACGAAACAGGCGACACCCTGTTCGACGTGGCGGATGCCGGTCTCGGGAAGGATGACCCTCGGACACGTGGCCCCAATACCAACAAGAAACTCTCCTTTCATACGGATCGCTGCGATGTGATCGCTTTTCTTTGTTGGAAACAGGCTAAGGTAGGCGGGGAGAATGAACTGATTAGTTCAATGCAGCTGTACAATCAGATAGCTCAACGACGGCCCGACTTGCTGGAGGAATTGATGCGATCGTTCGTTAATAAACGCCATACGGTAGATCTGGGAAACAAACTTCCCTACGTTGAGCAACCGATCTTCTCTTTTCAGGACGGTCACTTTGCCTGCAGCTTTCTTCGTGTGCTCATCAATCGCGCGCATGCGGATCCGGAGCTACCGAACCTGACACCCAAACAAATCGAAGCCATGGATTTTCTGGAAGCTGTAGCGGAGGAACGCGAATTGGCTTACCATTTTCGTCAGGAGCCAGGAGATGTATTACTGCTAAACAACTGGGTGACTCTGCATCGACGCTCGGCATTTGAGGACCATGAAGAACCCGCAGAAAAACGTTGTCTGTTTCGTGCCTGGTTAAGCATGCCCAACAGTAGACCGCTGGATCCACGATTCGCAGACAACTTTGGTGCCACCGGTGCAGGTGAAGTTCGAGGTGGATTTAAAGTGGGTTAAGGCTATCGAAATTGTAATTCTCGAAGTGCCGTTTATTCAGCGACCTCCCTGAGCATTTTCAAAAGAGCCCGCCTGACTTTTGGTTCAGCATCCACAGCGAGGTAACTTGATTTAGCACGCCAGGTTTCATAGCCGCCCAGAAGGTGCTGTTCGACGGTGGGAAGATAGCCATTGTAGCCATTAGCCAACTCGATCGTGAAGGTGGGCTTTAGAGGGCTGATCTTCTTTATGGCAAGACCGGTTTCAACGAATGTTTCGGTTGGCGTTGCTGCGATACCCAGATCTCCAATACGAAGCACCTGCAACTTAACACTCACGGTATTCGGAAATGTTGCGAGAGCCACTGTTTCATTCGCGTAGATCAGCACTTGATCCGTATAAGGCCCTTTCCCAGCTTCGACCAATCGTGTCTCGGCGATATCGAGTTCGGCTCGAGTTGGTTTGCGAACTCCCAGTTCGATTTCCTGCTCCATCATTTTAAGAGGTACCCAATCAACAAAATCGATGCGATCGTAAGCGTACTTGGCTGACTCGGCAACAGCGGCTGCGACCAACTTTATTTGCTCAAAGGATGGCTTCCTGTCGCGGGGTTCAAAAAAATTGATGTTATTAATGTCCCCACTCGTTCCGTTGGACATGATCCCTACAAAGCCCGACCCCTTGTCAGCTCCCAGTAACAACCCCATCTGGTTGGCAAACTCACCAAAGTAATCTGCCGAAAGCATATCGGGCGGGTTCCAGACGCATGTATGCTTCAGCGATTCCCTGTCCAATACGTTGTGTTAGAAATTCCTGATAGTCTTTGTCCGGAATACCTTGAAACCCCGGATAAACGCAAACCGCAGTATGCGTATGGGTGGCCGCGCCGAGCATGTGGGAAACAGGAATGCCGGTCTTTGTGGAAGCTATAGTTTTTGCAGCATCCCAAATTTCCCGCGGGATCAGGCAGCTGTCTACAATGGCGAAAGCAATTTGAGTTTTCCCGTCATCGAGTACCAGACAACGAGCGTGCAAAGGATCGTGAGCTGATGTAGCCATTTTTGGGGTCATGCTCCCCACCATCGGCACCGGAAATTTCGAAGGCGTAATATCGATGGCATAGGCACCAGCCCGGAAGCTGTCTTCAGCATCGGCGGCAAGTTGGAAAGTGAATATGAGGAACGAAACCTTCACGAGCAATCGGGGCGTAAAGCCCCTCCTACAATTACTCACTCGAACTGTAAGAGCGGCTTTACGCCGCGATCTCATTGGGGCTGCTATAATACTAATCATTACCAAGAAATAATTCATTGTTCATCCTTCAGTTCTTTCAACATTTCCAGCAACGTGTTTCGAATTTTTCTTTCGGCTGTAACTTCGAGTAGACTTGAACGGGCTGTCCAAGTCTCATATCCGCCGAAGCCGTGCTGCTCAATGGTTGGCAGGTACCCGTCAGAACCATTTGCCAATTCAATGGTAAAGGTATCTTTGAAAGGGCTACGTCGCTTAATAGCCAATCCCGTCTCAGCAAAGGTTTCACAGGGAGAAGACACGATAGACAAATCGCCAATTCTTATGGCCTGAAGAATGATTTCTTTTTTATCCGGATATTTCGCCAGAGCCAGAGTCTCTCGAGCATACACTTGTGGATTCGTGCTACCACCAAACTTCTGATCCGGGTTCTTTTCATAATCGTCCCACACTTTTCGAGCCCAGGCT
This sequence comes from Verrucomicrobiota bacterium, assembly GCA_027622555.1. Lineage (NCBI taxonomy): Bacteria > Pseudomonadati > Verrucomicrobiota > Verrucomicrobiota bacterium. Next base: position 35,477 of record JAQBYJ010000037.1, on the reverse strand, counting down.
ATCTGATTCGGCGATGGCTTTCTTACACCCAGTGAAAGCTCTGTCTCTTTCATATCCAACGTGGCATTCACATGGTATTTGATATCGGGGTACGCGCTCATCACATCCTCAGCCAGACTCTCTGCCACTATGTTCATTTGTTCCCAGGGTGCCACTGGATTGCTTTCTCTTAAATCACTGGAACGAACGTCTCCACTGGTTCCATTTGACATCATGGCAACAAAGGACGGAACACCGCCTTTGGGGTCATCCGACCCCAGCAACGCTTCCATACGTTTTGAGAATTGTCCAAAATAGTCAGCGCTGATGTGCCCGCGCTCGTAACCGCCGACATAATGCGTCCCATAATTGGCAAGTAACGCCAGAGGACGCCCGTCCAGGTGCTGAACCGACACAACAAACACTTCAGGATCTACTGGCCCCGCCGGTTTAACGAGTCCGTCGCCACGGGCGTTCATTTTCACCTGATCCCCGGACTTCCCAAAGGGATTTCCCATATTACTCCCTTCTTTCATGAACCAACGTCGGTTGTGCACAAACTCTGGCTTATTGAACTGCGTCCAGCCAACTTGCGCCGGTGCCAGGTTAGCAATGGCTTGCTGCACCGCATCGGCGATACGACGAATCAGAAAAGTCTCGTAATCATGGTTGAGTGGGTTGCTGTGGAGCCCAGGCATCACGCGCGGAGCGGCATGCGAGTGGGTGGCTGATATGAGAACTCTGCTTGAAGGAAGTCCACACCGCTTCTCAACCAGTTGTTTCGCCTGATCCAGGATAGATCGATCGATCATGGTGTTATCACAAACGATAATCGCCAGACGTTCCTCCCCATCGTCAAACACAATACAACGAGCGTGCAATTCATCGTGTACTTCAACGGCTGGCCCATTTATCGAAATGGTTCCATCCAATGCGATCCCCAGATGCGGGGTAATGTTACTGGTTGCCGCGCCTGCACGAAGCGCTGCATGTATCTGGTCGATAGGTACGCAAACCAGGCATCCTAGAAAAATAATTTTAAGAAGTATCTTCATCGGGTTGTTAGAAAAGCTATGAGATCCGCCATATCCGTTTTGCTGATGATGCCTTCAAGACCCACCGGCATTAAGGAAAGACCTTGGGTTTCCAGTTTGACCAATTGATCACGTGAAATGATTTCCGAATGACCTCCTGCGATTTTAAATTCCATAGCCGTTGAAGTTTCCGACGAGATTAAACCTGAGTAGCTCTGGCCGTCCCTGGTTTGAACTGAGTAAAGAGCCCAACGTTCTTCGACGGCACGATTTGGATCCAGAATATCTGAGAGCAACGCATCAGTGAGTTTAAATCGAACGTCATCGAGAGTGGGGCCCACATCGACACCTACATCACCGATGCGGTGACAAGTGCTGCAGGCAGCCTTTTCGAATACCGCCCGACCACGTATTGGATCTCCTGCGTGTTGATTCACTGCAGACGAATAATCTGCGATCACTTTGGATCGGTCTTGATCCATCGCACCGAATAACTTGTAGGCGAGTGCTACGATTTCTTTGTTTTCACGGCGATGCATTCGCCACCGGTGGAACGCAGGCATAATGGCAGGATTAATCTCACCTTGTTGCATACGCTTCATGAGCTCGAGTGCTGTTTCATCGTTGGTGGACATCAACTCCAAAGCTTCGCGGCGAGGGATCGGCCCGAGTGACTTCCATTCGTCGAAGTAAAATTGGGCAACCTCCTTTCGATTGAGTCGGGATAATAGCCTGCATGCCAGGGATTGAATTTCAGGAGGCTCCGATTGAACAATCAACTTCCGTGCGACCTCGAAAATGATTTCCTTTCCCAGCTCCTGAACCAATGAAAGAGCCCCCAAACGTTCCTCAGTTGGCAAACTTCGATCCATAGCCACAACAGAAGCGGAATCAATCGTAGCCTGAATGCCAGACAGGTTATTTTGAGTTAACGGAGCTGGTGGCTCCTTCAACAAGGCAGCCATAGACTTGGTGCGGAGTGAACTGCGTTTGAGACCTTGAGAAAGACCTTCGACGATGGGAGCGTCAGTGGGGCGAGGGTTTCCTTTCACCACTTGAGCTGCTACTTGGCGTATGCCCTCCAAATCACCCCGCGCCCCCATTTCGGCAGAAAATTCTCTCAAAAATTCCGCCACCTCATTTGTGGATTTTTCAGCAAAACTGCTTTGTCCATCAAGCGCTTTAAGGATTGAGACCACCATTTCTGCTGTCGGTGGATTGGCTGCGGACAGAATTGCTTTTCGAAGCCACGGATCAGATAGGCCGCCGGTCATGAGCGACTTCAGCGACGCCTCTGAAAAGGTTGAACCCTTTGCCTCGGTAGATCCCAAAGCCAGGATTGCGAGAAAACTAACCCGTGACGGTCGCGATCCTGCCAACCCCGACAAGCGATTGGAATGAACAAGTGGATCGGCCAACCGGATGGCATTTTCAACGACACCGGGTTCGGGGTCGTTGAGTGCAGCAGCGATCTGTTCATTTGAAAGAGCACCCAAGCCATGCAAGGTCCATAAAGCATGGAGACGTCCTTGAGCTGAGGAGGAATGTTCAAAGACGTCTTTGATTTTCGGAACCATTTCGTTCGCGTCTCTTTCAACAAGTAGCCTTTGAGCATGAATGCGTTGCCAGCCAATCGGGCTTTCCAAGAGTTTGACCAGCTCGGAACTCTTCGTTGGCAGTGGTTCAATTGCAGGGGAGACTCCTCCTTTGGAAACCAGACGCCAAATTCGACCATGATCGAGCCCGGCTCGCAAATAATTCGTTTCCTTGAAGTCCTCCGGGAAAAATTTGGAATGATCGATGAAACGCCGGTACATATCACAAATGTAAAGCGCACCATCCGGGCCGTTACGAATTTGAACCGGTCGGGTCCATTCATCGGACGAGGCCAGAAAATCCCGTTTATCCCCTACCCGCTTCGCAACGAAGCTGGCGCCATTGGGAAGTAATTGGTTGCGGGTCACCAATTGCCCAGTCGGGTCGCATACAAATATGTTCCCGCTTAGCTCCGGCATCAAGTGACCCCGGTAAACTCCGAGACCACAAGCAGCGGTATGGGTACCCAAATGCGCAGAGGACGTCGTGTGGCTGATATGTATGGGATATATCGGCGAAGCCTGAGGCTGAATGTCCTCATATCCAAGAGTTATGCCAGCAGCCGGATTGCGTTCCAGAGCTTCTATTGGCATGACAGGATGAATGATCGGATTGCGATTGGTTGTAAAAAACCGTCTGCCCCAATCATCCAATGAACCTCCAAATTGCCCTCGACCCGTGGTGACACCGATTTCGTTTTTACGAGGATCGTACCGCAAATCGCGGCCACGAAACTGCATTGCTTCGGCCGGTGAAGCGCTCGGGTAGATCTCGGTTCCTTCGAGTCCGTTGTTTAAATAAACGGTGTTGTCCAATCCCCATCGGGGCGAGGAAACCTGCAATTGATTATGTCGAGGTTCATTGGAGGTAAACAGTGATTGTTGTTCATCAGCCATCCCATCTCCATCGTTATCCTTCAAAAACAAAATAGCCGTCCGTGTTGTGATTAAAAGACCTCCATTCATAGGAAGCATACCCTGCACATGATCCAGGTTATCCGCCCAAGTTGTCGCCTTGTCCATACGCCCATCGCCGTCTTCGTCTGACAGTAAACGAATACGGGACATCAAAGGACCTGTTTCAGTTGGTAAGGGATAGTCACCCATTTCGGCAACGAACATTTGCCCCTTCTCATCCCAGACCACGTCGACTGGATCCCGCACAATCGGTTCCGCCGCGACGAGCTCAATATCGTAATCACCATCAATTTGCCAGGCTGCCTGAGACTGTTCCGGTGAAAAAGGAAAGCGCCTTGGAAGAAGGCTCTCACCCGTTTCAGAGATTCCAGTATCTGTGGACGGAACCTCGGGAACCCAGAATTGCTTGAAACTATCGAGCGGCCAAAGTTCAAAACGTCGGATGAAATACTCCGCTCCCTGTGTTTGGAGAGCTACTGCACCTTGCCTTCTCCCGGTATCCGTCCATTGCTCGACAGGGTGGCCGTTGAGCAGGGTACTTATTTGTTCGCCCCGACAGATGACTTCCAGACGATTCCATTCCCCCACCGGATTCTCAAGATCGTTCTCTTTTAGAAATCCCCGTTCATCTTTCCATTTTGTTGGCTTACGGTTCTTTCCGAAAACTCCAGTGGTACCTTCTTTGAGAAGAATAGCGACACCCTCGTTTGCGGGTTGAGCGTGAATCAACAGTCCGCTGGACCGTGCTTTGTCTGCCCGTTTGCCATAGCTGTGCTCACCCCATTTAAATTCAACGACCAGATGGAAGTCCTGGTAGCTCTTGTGTGTCGAAAGAGACCCCCATCCTTTCCCGCTGACATGCAGCAAACCATCATGGAAGGACCACACTTCCTCCTGTTGATTACTCAGGGAGAGTTCAGAATCGATGTAGAAAGCAAAACCTTCGATTGCCGATTCACCCAGTAAATCAATCGGTTTTGTTGGAACGGTCGATTTTTGTGCGAGTACGTCGCAAGAAAGAAAAGGAAGGAAACTTAAAATCAGGGGTAAATATTTCATCAGGGCTGCTGAAAGTTATCATTGAGGCATCGAAGCGGGGATGTCACTCCAATGATTTTAGAACCTGAGGTTTGGGATTGGGCACATGACCACGCGTTCGTTGACCACTACCAGGTCGATTGAGATCGCCCAAATCGTTGCGACCTTTCTCTGCAAGTAATTCGAGTCGTGCGACAATATCCGGATGTTGATCGGCCTTATTGTTTTTACTGCTTATGTCTTCTACCACATTAAACAATAGAGGTTTGGTAGGACCGGTGTCAGATCTGGGAAAGTGCGGATGGCCCAACGAATTATCAATGGAGACAAAAAGCTTCCAAGGACCTGAACGGACGGCTTGAAGTTGATCACGTTGGTAGTAATAAAATGCCTCATAAGGCGTTTCACTATTTTGCTCACCGAGAATCAAGGAACGTATATTATGACCGTCGATAGTTCGATCCGTCGGAGGATTCGATCCGGCTAAACGAGCGAAGGTTGGAAGAAGATCCATGGTGGTGGAGAGTTCCTCGCAAACGGTGTTGGCCGGAATTTTGCCAGGCCACCAAAAAATAGTCGGGACCCGGAAAGCACCCTCGGCAGTGGTATAGCCCCGCCCAAATAAAGGAGCGTTAGTCCCTCGATAAGGCCCGTTGGGTGTGGTGGTCATCGGAGAGCCGTTATCGGAGGTCCATAGAACCAGAGTATTTTTATCAATGCCAAGCTCGACGAGCTTATCGAGTATTTGTCCAAGAGACCAATCCAACTCTTCCACGGCATCACCCCAAGGACCTGCTTCGGATTTGCCGCGAAACTCAGGCGACGCATAAGGCGCACGAGTGGATCCCGGCATCGCCTGCGGCATGTAGATAAAAAAAGGCTGATTCTGATTCGATTCGATGAAATCGAGCGCGCGTTCCGTGTAGCGCTTGGTGAGATAATCACGGTCGACTGGCGCTTCGATAACGTGCTCGTTTTCCATGAGAGGAAGTGGCGGCCACACCGAACCGTCGGGCTCCCAAGTTCGGGCGGTCATGTCGTCGGAATAGGGAATTCCAAAATAGGAATCAAACCCTTGTCTTGTTGGCAAAAACGGTGGCTGATCTCCCAGATGCCATTTGCCAATGCAGGTTGTGGCATAACCTTGACCCTTGAGAATCTCGGCTACCGTAATCTCCTCGGGATTTAGTCCATAAGGAGAAATGGGGCGAAGCACATGCACGTCCCGTTCATTCTGGTGCATTCCAACTCTTTGAGCATAACAGCCAGTCATGGCGGAAGCGCGGGAAGGGGTGCAAACACCAGCAGTCACACAGAAGTGTGTAAACTTCCTACCTTCCGCCGCCATACGATTCAGGTTCGGTGTCTTTATTGTTGTGGCTCCAAACGGTTCGATGTCTCCGTATCCCAGGTTGTCGACATACACAAAAATGATATTGGGAGGATTTTCGTTTTCAGAAACAACGGAAAGAGCTTCTTGCTTTTGACATGAAATAGTCAGAAGACCCAACACGACAAAAAAGAAAATCGATAGTATTATCCTTGTGGAATTTGTTTTTAGGAAAGGTGCCATGGTTTGAGCCTTTATTCAAAGCGAACAAGTAGCAGTGGGCGAGACCATTTCTTAAAAAGGCAAAATGTTTAACCTATATCCGCGGCGATTTCTGGTCTTTCAATTTTGGCCAAAAAAGGTACTGTACCGAATTTCATGAAGTTCACTCTTTTCAGCTTAGTTTTCGCGATTGTGGCTTTACCTGTGGTCGAAGTACCTCTTTTGGGGGAGAATTCTGACACGCTAAAACTGCAATTGAGAACACGTGCGAAAAGTCCAGATGGGCGAGCGTCCGAAAACCAGGAAATCAACGCCGCCAATTGGGCACCTGAAAAGACAGCTATGATCATTTGCGACATGTGGGACGATCACACGTGCAAAGGTGCTGCAGCGCGGGTTGCTGAAATGGCACCTTCAATTAACCATTTCGCAAAAACCGCCCGTGATCGCGGCGTGTTCGTGGTTCACGCACCGAGTGGTCGCATGGATTATTATCAGGACACTCCCCAACGACAACGAGCAGTCAACGCGCCCGAGATGAAGGCCTCCGTGCCGATCCAGTGGAACAATTGGGACCCCGACCGGGAGGGACCGCCGATGGAAGAAATATTTGAAGGTGGATGCGCCTGTGCGGAGCCCTGTTACAATTTCGAGGTAGACGAAAGCGGATTCCGGCATTGGAAACGTGGCCCAGAGCTCCCCTGGACCCGGCAAATAGATACGATCGAAATCCATCCAGAAGATGCGATCAGTGATAAAGGCGAGGAGATTTATAATCTGTTGCAGCAACGAGGCATCGATAATGTGATCCTCTTAGGCGTCCACACCAATATATGTGTCAGTGGCCGTCCCTTTGGCTTACGCCAGATGACTTACCACGGGAAGAACGTAGTGCTTGTTCGAGATTTGACGGATGGCCTTTTTCAACCTGTTGATTCCGATCTGGATCACATCGCAGGGAATGAGCTAATCGTAAAACACATTGAGGCATCAGTCGCTCCAACCATGCTGTCATCGGATATTACCAATACGCCTCCTTTCAAATTCCAGCAGAATTAAGAAGGCAAAAAGGAAATTTTCCAAACTGCCCCTAAAGCCGCCGCCCACGCACATTGGTAAGTCGGCGATTCCGATCCTCTTTTATCCAGGAAATCGACTTTGGCAAAAAAAGGAGCTCAGAGCCAAAGTGATTTACCTGGAGCAATTATGCAGGGGAACTCAGGGGATACCCGAGGCTGATAGTCCAAAAACTAAACAACCTCCCATTATAAATCCGATAATAAAATAGATTTTGCGACGGATAATACTTTGTGCGGTCCATGACAAAAATTCAAACACAGGCAAGGGACCAAGGAGTCTGGAAAAAACAGACATCCAAGAATATTGATTGATGAACAAACCAGTAATCAGCGGCATTGGGAAAAGGATCGAATATCTGCTTTGGTAACACAAACAAATTGCTTGTATACGCACCATGATTAAGCACTAAGGGAATCCCCCAGGCTGTTTTCATTCCCGATTGAAACGACCAGAGGTCTCAGAGGAATTTTTCAATATCCAGGCTCTGAATACACGTGAAGTTAGCCCTGAACTCTTCCAGCATTTGGTCTCTTACACCCGTCGGCAGCTTTGCAACCAATTTGTCGATCTCTTCCTGATGCGCACGAAGTTCGGCATGTTCCGATTTTTTGGGCACTTTCGCCTCAGCGGCAATGTCCTCGCCCGGAAATGATGCAGCCAGGGTTTCCGCTTGAGCGTCAAGACTGGCCTCCAGGGATTGAGGCAATTCGTTCTTTTCGTTTGATTGAGGCGAATCCTCAATCGCTTCAATAGCCGGAGCCGGTTCAGCTATTTTTTTTTTGATCGGACGCTTCCGGAGCGGCCTTGGCGATTCCCGAGAGTTCCTTGATCAAGGAGTCAATGGCCCTCGTTCGGCTCTCCTCGACAGCACGAAGCAATGTCACTTCAAAATTAACCGTTTGAGATAAGCCCATCTTTACACCGCCTTCACCCCGGTGTAGGGCATCATTCATTCGCATGATGCATTCAACGAGAATGGGAGGGCCTAAAAGGGATGTCTTTCCTCCATTGCGGATACCATCAATGAGCACTTCCCGAAGGTAGGTCTGCAAATCAACCAGAATTCGATAGAGGTCTTTTCCGCCCGAGGCAAATTCTTCTACGGTGGATAGGATCGCCGGGAAGTTGGCCTGGGCAAGCAAAGTTGCGAGCCTATGAATCTGATCCTGGGAAGCGAGCCCATACACTTCCAGCACATCGGCTTCATTTATACTTTCGCCACAAAAGGAGATGAGCTGATCCAAGGTCGATTGCGCATCGCGCATTCCCCCATTAGCCAAACGGGCAACGGATTTCAGCGCAGCGTCGTCGATCGTGATTTTTTCAGCCTTGGCGATCATTTGCAACTTATCGCAAATCACCTGGTCGCTAATCGGTCTAAACTCAAAGCGCTGGCAGCGACTAACGATGGTCGGCAATATCTTGTGAGCCTCCGTGGTCGCAAAGAGGAACTTAACGTGGGATGGTGGCTCTTCCAGGGTTTTCAACAATGCATTGAATGCACCGGTCGAAAGCATGTGTACCTCATCGATGATGTAAATTTTGAAAGGGCACTGAGCCGGCGAATACTGGCAATCCTCTCGAAGCTGGCGGATTTGCTCCACCGAATTGTTGGACGCACCATCAATTTCTATCACATCCATACAGCTGCCATCCATGATGGATTTGCAGATATCGGAACTATCATCGGGTGTTATGGATGGACCGCCCTCGCAATTGAGAGCTTTGGCAAACATACGCGCTGTGGTCGTTTTTCCAGTGCCACGAGGACCTACAAATAAGTAGGCGTGCGCAATACGGTTGGACGTGATGGCGTTCTTAAGAGTCCTCGTGATATGGTCTTGCCCTACAATTTCATCAAATTGTTGGGGCCGCCAGCGGCGAGCAATGACCTGATATCCGTCTGCCATAAAGTGATTGAATCCAAAGAAATTAAAAAAGTGACCAGGTTACCCACGGCTAGCACGATCATGACTACCGTTGCTACCTTCCGGTCCTGGCGGAGTTCGTCTGTCGAGCACCCATGGGACCCGGCCAAGGATCAAGGTGGGAAACACGGCCCCCTATTTCAACTCCCTTTTTAAAAATATTTGTCCGGGCGTTTTCAGACTGGATTGTAACCTGGAGTTCACTGAAACTAATTAAATGTTGGAAGAAATAACCCGCAGGTACCAATCCGCTCTAAACTACTTCGAAACTCCAGGTTTCCAGTGGGAAAGCGGCATCATTCTCACAGTGTTGCTTGTAAGCTTCCTTTTGGCATCCTTTTTAAAGAGGACTCTTTACAAAAAACTAGGTAATTTGCCCTCGCCATGGATATCGAAGACACTGGTGCCCGCGTTTGTTCCCCTTACGATGCCAGCAGCCTATATCCTGATCTGCTCAATGGTGCAGGGAGGGATAATCCAAAAGGGAATTGATGACGTCCTGTTGACCCCTTTTACCAACCTGGCGGTGGGTTGGTTCCTGGTAGTGATGGTAAACCGAATGACGCAGGAACGGTTTTGGCAGCGGATACTGGGAACTCTGATCGTTGCCGTTACCTTACTCGAAATTTCAGGACTTCTCGAACCAACCCTTGCTGGCCTCGAACAAATCGGCTTTGGGCTTGGAAGTATTCAAATCACACTGCTGGGAATCATAAAAGGGATTCTCATGCTCCTTTTCCTCATTTGGATGAGCATTTGGCTTTCGGGTGCTGCGGAGTCCCAGATGCACAAAATGCCCAACATTACTCCTTCCATGGAGGTGTTGTTTTCCAAAATCCTCAAGGTAACCCTTATTACTCTTTCAATCCTGGTGGGGCTGAGCTCGTTTGGGATTCAGCTCTCCTCATTGACCGTCCTGGGAGGTGCCATTGGCCTCGGTCTTGGTTTTGGTCTTCAAAAGGTCATTTCAAATCTCATTAGCGGAGTCATCCTTCTGTTGGATAAGTCGATAAAACCGGGTGATGTCATTTCTATAGACGATACGTATGGTTGGATCAATAAATTGAGCGCTCGTTACGTTTCCGTGATCACACGGGATGGCCGGGAAACCCTGATACCCAACGAAAACCTGATCACCAATCAAGTGGAGAACTGGTCCTTCTCGGACACCAAGGTTCGTCTCAGGTCTCCTATCGGGATATCTTATAATTCCGATGTAAGAAAAGCGATCGAACTTTGCAAGCAAGCCGCCCTCAATGTCGATCGTGTTCTAAAGACTCCACCACCCCAATGCCCGGTCAAAGGATTTGGGGATAATTCGGTGGACCTTGAGCTGAGATTTTGGATTCAAGATCCAGCAAATGGTATTACAAATATCAAAAGTGAAATATATTTAGAGATCTGGGATCTCTTCCATGAACACAATATTGAGATACCGTACCCACAAAGAGATATTCACATACGTGGAGGAGAACCGTTGAAGGTTCAGATGGAAAAAGAAAGTAAAGGTGATGAATGACCCACCAATTGCTCACAAAGTTGGCTTGACTCACACCGCCCTTTTGGAGGAAAAGTCGTATCTCTTTTCGAGCAATGAATATTATTTGCCCATCATTAGGACTATTCCTAAACGGCCTACTGCTGCTACTCCCTTAGGGGGAGCTAATTAACTATGCCCATAGTTTACCGGGCTTCGTAAGGTAAACTAAAAGAGACCTGAGAATTTATTCTTAGAAACAAACAGCAGAAGAATTATTTTAAAATTTAGGCCCAATGCAAAAAGCACCCATTACAAAGTATCAGCCATTTAAAGGCGTGGCATTGCCAGATCGCCAATGGCCCGAAAAAACTATCGATAAAGCACCCATTTGGTGCAGCGTCGATTTACGCGATGGCAACCAAGCCCTGGCCATCCCGATGAATATCGAAGAAAAGCTTGAGATGTTCAACTTGCTCGTGTCTGTAGGATTCAAGCAAATCGAAGTAGGGTTTCCCTCAGCCAGCGACACGGAATACAATTTCTTGCGCCGCCTGATTGAGGACAAATTAATACCGGAGGACGTTACTCTTCAGGTTCTTGTTCAAGCTCGTGAACATCTGATTCGCCGAACTTTTGAAGCCATCAAGGGTGCGCCCAGGGTGATAGTCCATCTCTACAATTCCACCAACCCTCTGCAAAGACGGGTAACTTTCGGTTTGTCAAAAGAGGAGATCAAGGACATCGCGGTTACGGGCACAGCTTTGGTTCGTGAGTTGGTAGGTACGGTTCCGGAAACTGAAGTGTTGTTCCAGTATTCACCTGAAAGTTTTTCGGACACTGAAATGGAGTTCGCTCTGGAAGTGTGCGAAGCCGTGTTCGCTACGTGGAATCCAGCGGCAGATGAATCCATTATTCTTAATCTGCCAGCCACGGTTGAGTTGGCCACGCCGAACATACACGCTGACCAGATAGAATGGTTCTGCCGCAATTTTTCAAAACGGGACCAGATTATCGTAAGCTTACATACCCATAATGATCGTGGGACCGGGGTCGCTGCGACCGAGCTGGGGTTGATGGCTGGTGCGGATCGCGTGGAAGGGACCCTGTTTGGCAATGGTGAGCGCACCGGTAATCTGGATATCGTAATAGTAGCGCTGAACCTATATTCCCAGGGCATCGATTCGGGACTTGATTTTACTAATCTGACGACCATTCGCAACATCTACGAAAGATGTACACGCATGGATGTTCATGATAGGCATCCCTACAGTGGTGACCTCGTCTTCACTGCCTTTTCCGGCTCACACCAGGATGCGATTAAAAAAGGGATGGAACAAATGGACCCTGCCGATGGCGCATTGTGGCAAGTCCCTTACCTGCTGATCGACCCCAAGGATATCGGGAGAGACTACGAGGCTATCATCCGCATCAATAGTCAGTCGGGAAAAGGCGGCGTATCATTTGTCTTGGAGAATGAATTCGGCTACCTGATACCGAAATCGATGGGGCCTGAATTAGGGAATCTGGTTTCGAATTTGGCGGATAAATTATCACGGGAACTTACTCCCGGCGAAATCCTGGAATCGTTTTTGAATGAATACACCAAGCAAGAAACGCCTTTGAATGTGAAAGCATTCAATGAGGTAGCCCGTTTTGCGGAAACCAGAGAAATTGAATTGGTTGCAGATCTATCCTGGAATGGACAAGACAAGAAAATCCAGGGTCGAGGCAACGGACCGATCAATGCGTTTTGTAATGGTCTTGGGGCAAATGAATTGAAGCACTTCCATCTCGTATCATTTTCTGAACATTCAATCGGGTTGGGTTCTGGAACGAAAGCGGCGGCCTATGTGCAGATTCAAAAATATAATGCAGGCCTTTTCTGGGGGATCGGTGTCGACAACGACATTGAGCTGGCGAGTTTAAAAGCACTCGTTTCAGCAATCAATCGCTCAGAAACTTCCTGAAATCGAAACAACTCTACTCATAAAAAAGACCGGTCTCAAAAGGGCCGGTCTTTTTTTGTATGAACGATTAAGAAACCAAGGGGTTAGGGCGTTAATAAGGAAACAATCATTTAACCCGAACATTCAACAGATCATGAGACACCCACCTAGCCCCATCTATGAAAGTAAGTCCGGAAGAACAACTCTCAGCCTGGTATTCACAATTCTGATAACAGGCGGACTGTTTATTATTCTTCCCCTATCACAACTATCGTCTGAACCAACGGTTCCCAAGGATGAAGAGGAGAGAAAGCCCTTTTTGATTAACGTACCTCCAAAGCCACCAGATCCGCCCGTACCTGATAAACCTGAGGATAAGCCAGACGATGAAATCGAATTGAATGCTCCTAAAGAAAAACCCAGTATTCGTGATGTCACTGATTTTTACAGCGGAGTCAGAGGAACGGGCGATGGAGGTGTAATGAAGAATTTCCGGGTCCCCGATATCGATATAAAAGACCTGATCTACGAACCTGAGGATCTTGATTCACATCCCCAAGCTCTTGTGCAATCAGCCCCTGCTTTCCCATCCGCATTAAAACGCGGACGCATCGAAGGATTTGTTGAAGTTGTCTTTGTGGTGACTGCCGATGGCAAGGTCAGGAATATCAGAATAAGTAAAGCCAGCCATAGAGAATTCGCCGAGAGTGTGCGCGATTCAGTCAGGCAATGGAGTTTCGAACCTGGAAAACTAAACAACAAAGCCGTCGCGACACGTGTGCGACAAACCTTTCATTTTACCCTCAAATAATCGAAGAAGATCCTACTTATGATCCCAGGGAAGTTGAACCTTCTCTGGGATTTTATCCCATACAACATAGGGCTCGAAAATCTTTCCAGGATTCATAATGTTGTTCGGATCGAGCACTTCTTTGATGGCACGCATGGCAGCAATTTCCGCTTTGTTGTGTTGAAACTTAAGGAAGGGAGATTTGGCAAGCCCTACTCCATGTTCGCCGGTGATGGCACCCCCCATTTCGACAACCGTCTTCATCAGTTTTATTACGGCCTTCTTGGCAATTCGCTCCTGAACTTTATCTCCCCGGTTGAACATGATGTTCACGTGAAAGTTCCCATCCGCAGCATGACCGAAAGTAGGAATAGCCAGGCCGGTTTCCCGCTTCAATTGTTTGATGAACCGCATAAAGACCGCCTGGTTTCTGAGAGGAACCACGATATCTTCATTCAGCTTGGTGTTTCCCATTTCATACATGGCAGGGGATGATTGCCGACGAACCTGCCAAAGCTGTTCCGCTTCATCGAAGTCATAAGTTTCTGAATACTTGAGACCGCGTTCTTTTGCCCAGGCCAATACTTTCTCTCGATCGCGCTCAACCGATTCCTTATAGCCATCCAATTCGAGAAGCACCATCGGTGCCTGCCCAACGCCGGGGAAAAATGCTTTACCCGTCCTACGTTCTGCGCAGAGCACGGTTTCGTCGTCCAGAAATTCCAGAATGGAAGGGATAAGCCGGGCTTTCATCAATGCCTTGACGGCGGCCAATGCACGGCTGTCATTTTTAAAGGCAGTAAGCAGGGTCCATTTCAAAGGCGGTTTGGGAATCAGTCGCATAACTGCGCGGGTGATTACGCCCAGAGTACCTTCACTGCCGATCCAAAGGTCCTTCATATTATAACCGGAAACATACTTCCGCACGTCGGCTCCCCAACGAACAAATTCGCCATTGGGTAAAAATCCCTCCAAGGCGTAAACATAATCCCGCGTAACTCCATACTTTGCGCCGGTCATGCCACCGGCATTGCAGGCGATGGTTCCACCAATGGAACAAAATCGTTTGGAAGAAGGATCCGGCGGGTAATACCAACCCACCCGTTCGGCCTTTTTCTTAATCGTTTCCAGAACAGCGCCCGTTTCCACGTAAGCCATGCCACTCTCGCTATCGATCCTGACCTTCTTCCACCCGGACAGGTCGAGGACCCATCCACCTTGTACCGGAGACGCAGCACCAGTCAGGCAAGTTCCAGACCCGCGGGTCGTCACCGGAACCTTGTATTGATTGGCCAATTTTAGAAGGACTCCGATTTGCTTATCGTTCTTGGGTTGGATCACCGCCTCAATGGGAAACGACAGCTTACTGCTATCAAACGATTTCCAATATAAACTGTCGGCATCCGTCTTTACGGAAGCACCCAGTCTTTTCTTCAATTCCTGTAGGGCCGACTTTTTTGGCATACTCAATGAATTAGCAGTTAAACTTTGGTCCACAAGATAGATTTTCCCGATTGATCCTAGGACAGTAGGTCGCCTTAGTGAACGAACATGGAGAATTCTTTCTATACGCCGTTCGATGAGGCTAGCATACCGGAGAGACAGCCGGACGATTATCGGAACTGTTTTGAAGTGGACCGCGACAGGATTATCCACACCTCGGCCTTTCGTCGACTACAGGCAAAAACCCAGGTGTTTCAATCGGGAGAATACGATTTTTACCGGACACGTCTCACTCACTCAATTGAGGTGGGTCAAATCGGTCGCTCCATTTGCAGTTTTCTTAAAAAATCGAGTGAGCACTTGGGAGAAGACTTTTATGTAGATCCAAATCTGGTGGAAGCGGTTTGCCTCTCCCACGACCTGGGGCACCCACCCTTTGGCCACAATGGGGAAAAGACGCTCAATCGTCTGATGCGACCCTACGGTGGGTTTGAAGGAAACGCCCAAACCCTTCGGCTTTTGACTGAAACGATCTACTCTGATCTAAAGAAACGCTCCGGCATGCGTCCGACAAGGGCACTGCTAGACGGGATTCTGAAATACAAATCCCTGTTTTCGGAAAGAGACAAACCGGAAAACCATTTTCTTTTTGATGACCAGAAGCACTATCTGGATTTTGTGTTCGAAGGAAAAGATCTCCACCAGGAGCTTCCAACCTTCAAGGCCAAGAATAGTTTTAAGAGCCTGGAATGCCAGATCATGGATTGGGCGGACGACACCGCCTACAGTATTCACGATATTGCTGATGGCATCCGGGCTGAATTCATCACCATTGATAAAATTCAAAGGTGGGCTTCCAATGTGGATCTGAGTGAGGAGGATGCCAGCCATGTGGAGACTATTATCAGTATTATCCAAAAAGGGAACGTGGACGCTATGCTGGGAATCAAGATCGGTCAGTTCATTCAGGCAAGTTCTCTGGTTAAACGCGAAAATTTCATGAGCGACCTCACGAACCGCTACCGTTTCGAGCTCAAGGTGGAGCCTGCAAAACAAAGGGAGAGCGAGCTCTACAAACGCATAGCGTTCGAGATCGTTTTCTTAAGCACTCGAGTCAAGCAGCTTGAATATAAAGGAGATGGCATGCTCGAACGCCTTTTCGAAGCGCTTCTAAACAATTACACTTCGAAGGAGAAAAACCCACCTCGCCTGGTTTCCCCAAAACTCGAGGGCCGCTTAAAAGCAGCCGAAACAGAAACTGAAAAAGCCCGGCTTCTTTGCGACTACCTGGCCGGCATGACAGATAGCTTTGCCATCAAGACCTACCGACGTTTGTTCGATCCCGGGTTCGGGTCGATTGTGGATATTGTGTAGCGATGCTTAGTGGCAAAAATTAATTTCCACGGATTGTCACGTTGATTAGCTCACGAGGAAGTATCCGAACAAGATCACAATAAGGGAGCGGATTCAGATCATCAGCACATACACCGAGATCGCACCGTCTCCGATAAGGAGGCCAAAAAACGGCATGCAAGATTATTCCTAGAAAAAAGCGCCGTCGAAGAACAACGGCGACGCTTTCAATAGTGAGATGGAGTTAATTGAACTTCTTCGGTCCGTGGTCCTTTTGCATCCCTTTCATCATTTTACATTTCTAAGACTCGGGCATGCCGCATCCCGGCATCTTTTGGCCCATGTAGGGATTAGAGACTTTATCGTCACTTTGCAGCCAGCGGCCATTCTCCACCATGGGACAGGTCATAACCGTATAGTCCGAGTTTCCCTGGGACAGTTTTATAACTTGGCTGCTCAGATTTCTAAAAGCCCCGCGAGCATCCTCCAGCGATTTTGCTACAGCAACCTTAGAAGCGGTATTGGCAATACTTGGGTTTCCCGCGTCTCTTGCTGATGCAGCCAGTTTAGACGATGCGTTTTTCGCTGTGTCCAGATTGTCTTGAACCAACCCTTCGGTGACAGCCTCGTACTGGTCGATAATGGTAGCGTCCAAGGTTTTTACATGCTTATCCAATCGAGAGCCCGAGTTCGCAGTTTCGGCTGAAAGATTCACCATTCCCAGTGTAAGTATGGTGAAGATGATTGCGGGTGATAGATAGTTTTTGGTTTTCTTATGCTGCTCGTCCCGATAACACCAGCGATACGGCGTTGTCCTTGAATTCTTTCGTATACTTTCGTCTTTGACTCATTGTTCTCATTTTATGCATTGTTTAGCACAACATGTCTCCCATTTTTCGGGGCAGGCTCAACATCGCGTCATACAAGGAAAGGCCACGGAGAGAGGCTTCAATTCAGCGGGGACAAAGAAATACGGTCCTTCGGGAGGAGCCATATGGTGTAGCCCGACTGTCGATGCAAAACGAGGAACGCTTTACGTTGGCACGGGCCAGAATTACTCTAATCCGCCTACCGAGAGTTCAGACGCCCTTCAGGCATTGGATCTTAAGACCGGAAAACTGATTTGGAGTTACCAAGGGACAGCAGGTGATATTTACGTGCGCGGATGCCCAAATCCAGATAATCCAAATTGCGAAGATGCGTCAGGTCCGGATTTCGATTTCGGCATCGCCCCTATCCTTGTGAGTCAGAAGGACGGAGTTGAGGTTTTGATTTCCGGCCAAAAATCAGGAGTCGTTCATTGTTTAGATCCTTTTGATGGTCGACTTATCTGGAAGAAAAGGATTGGCCGTGGCGGAACCATGGGGGGGGTCCATTGGGGTATCGCATCGGATGGAGAATATGTGTATGCGCCAAACTCCGACATTTTCGAAGCCAGCGACGATTCGACTTTTCCGGCGAGCCCAGGAATCTATGCCCTAGACTTGATCTCGGGAGAGGTCATATGGAAAACGACATCAGATCCTGAAATTTGCGAAGGCAGGCCTGGTTGCTACAATGCCAACTCATCGGCTCCGACAGTTATTCCAGGAGTAGTTTTCGCCGGAAGCCTTGATGGTCATGCAAGGGCTTACGATAGTAGAGATGGTCAGGTCTTATGGGATTTCGATACTAGCCGGAAATTTGATACAATTAATAACGTAGAGGCTAAGGGAGGCTCCATTGATGGTCCTGGTCCTGTAGTCGCCAACGGAATGGTTTTCTTCAACAGCGGTTATTCAATCGGAGGTGCGATGCCGGGCAATGTGTTATTGGCATTCTCCGTTGAATGAGGATCCATTAATTCTTCACATGGCCTTCATGCAACACGGCAACGTAACCAAAGCTATTTCCCTAGACGAACATTGAATGAAAACAAACCCGAACATGACGAGCGAGGCAACGGCCTGCGGCCGTGCCTCCTCTTAGCGTTCGGAGAAAGTAACGAAGTGCCAATAATGAGCATGAAAAAGCAAACATACATTGCAGTTTTTCCGTTTGTACTTAGTATTTTTTCGGTTGCTATCGCCACGGCTCAAACATCTGGAAAGACGGTGTCGGTTGACGGAGCTGACATCTATTTCGAGGAACACGGATCTGGAGAGCCCCTGGTGCTGCTCCATGGCTTCGGCGGAACAGGAAAGACTTTTGAAACGATAATACCGGAGCTCGCTCAACAGTTTCGGCTTATTGTTCCAGATTTGCGAGGTCACGGTCGTTCCACTAATATGAGAGAAGATTGGACAAACCGTCAGGCGGCATTAGATATCGTAGCGCTGCTGGATCATTTAGACATCGACAAATATTCCGGACTGGGAACCAGTGCCGGTGCAATGATACTGCTCCACATGGCAGTGATAGAGGTAGACCGAACACAGTCGATTGTCCTTATATCTGGGACGACTTATTATCCGGAAACGGCCCGGGAAGTTTACCGCAATGCAAAAGACCCAAATGAAATGTCTGTCGAGGAACTCGCGCAAATGGCAGAAGAAGGAGGGCATATTCGCGGAGCCGAACAAATGAGAGCAATTAGACAATACTTCTCAGATTTCCAATTCAGCTATGATGATATGAATTTCACTCCTCCCTACCTCAGTACTATTAGAGCAAAAACCCTAATCATTCATGGAGATCGAGACCGCTTTTTTCCCGTTTCAATTGCTGTAGAAATGTATCAGTCAATGCCAAACGCTTATCTTTGGGTGGTCCCCTACGGCGGTCATGGTAATCCTTTCAGGCGACCCGGCTTTATGGAGACCATACTGCCGTTTCTTCAGGGAAAATGGGGGGAAACCTAGAGGGTCGGCCCTTGAAGTTTGGTAAAGGAGGGCTAGAGCGTCCCCGCTATGCCGCCGAATGCTCAGAAAATACACGGCACTGCGGGGACGCAGTAGCCCTACCCACGCTGGTTGCAGGGGATCTTTCGCCAAGTAAGTCGCTCGAAAAGAGATCAGAATCCAACTAGACTTTTTACCAGCACGATTAGAACAAGGTCATTCTTCAATATTGCACCGACGGATTCCAATACCCACACTTTGGAAATGAGAAAGCGCGCCCCTATTGTGCTCCGAGTCACTTGCTTGTTCTTCACCCTTTTGGGATTAGCCGCAACCTATGCAGCCGAAAAGACCAACGTGGTCTTCATTCTAACGGACAACCACGGTGCCTGGACGCTTGGTTGTTACGGCAACCCGGATATTAGAACACCCCATATCGATCGGATGGCGGCTGAAGGGATTCGGTTTTCTCATGCCTTTGCAAACAATGCGGTTTGCTCGCCGACCCGTGCGACCTACCTTACCGGGCTGATGCCGTCGCAACATGGGGTACACAACTTCCTGACCGCTGGTCGGCTCCAGGTCGGTCCGGACGCGCGCAACACTTTGGAGCACTTTACGTCGCTTCCCGAGATCCTGAAAGCAGAAGGCTACAAGTGTGGGCTGGTTGGTAAATGGCACCTGGGCGATAATCTTCATCCCCAGGAAGGACTCGAGGATTACTGGATCACCATGCCCCACGGCGGGACCAACACATTTCACAATGCACAGGTCATCGAAAACGGAGAGACGCGTAACGAGCCGACTTACCTGACTCAGTTATGGACGGACAACGCCTGTAATTTCATCGAAACGAATAAGGATGATCCATTCTTTCTCTACCTGGCTTACAACGGACCCTACGGACTCAGCGGTTATCAATTGGAATCGTCGGGCAACCAGCATGCCAATTACTACGCTGATAAATCGTTGAGCTCATTTCCCGGCGGGGTAATTCATCCGTGGCAGTTTTCAAATCGTCAATACTTCGGAAACCCGGTGAGCATCCGCCGTTACGCGGAAGAACTGAGTGCCATCGACGATGGAGTCGGTGCTGTTTTGCAAAAACTAAAGGAGCTGGGTCTGGATGAAAATACACTGGTCGTATTCGCGGCGGATCAGGGCTGGGCTGGTGGACAACACGGACTCTGGGGAATGGGAGATCATACAAGGCCGGTAAACGCCTTCGAACATTCGATGCAGATACCACTAATCCTGAGACATCCCTCCGGAAAGGATAGTACCAGGCAAAAGATTCCCGGCGGAAGGGTAAGCGATCACATGGTTAGCAATTATGATTTTATGCCATCGATTCTCAGCTATCTGGGGTTGAAAGAAAAAACACCGGATTCCCCGCAGTCGCCCGGCAGGGACTATTCAGGAATCCTTCGAGGAGAAACGATGTCCGATTGGGATGACACGGTTTTCTACGAATACGAAAGCTTGCGCTGCATCCGGACCAGGGATTGGAAATATATCGAACGTTTCGAAGACGGTTACGATGAACTCTATCATCTGGCTGAGGACCCCGGAGAACAACAGAACTTGATATACCAGGATTCCGTTGCTGCGATAAAACAGGAACTGCAATCGCGATTGAACCAGTTCTTCAGTGACAACGCTTCTCCGGAATATGACTTATGGAACGGAGGTGCTTCCCAGACCCGCTACCATGTTTGGGGCAAAGAAACAGTTAGGGGGCAAACCGGCAATCACCCTTCAACGGTCCAAGTTCTGCCAGCAGTAGATCTATCGGTGACCGTCCCTGAAATGACTTTGCCGGAAGGCCTGATCGCAGAGGTGGCCGCCGCTCCCCCACTCACCCGACATCCGATGATGGGAAACTTTGACGATCGTGGAAGACTGTTTGTGGCCGAAGCCGCCGGGTTGAATCTGAAAGCGAGTGTGCTTGATGTGGAGAAACCGAACTTCATTCGAATGTTGGTTGATAACAACCAGGATGGTCTATTCGACCACTCCACTGTATTTGCCAAAGACCTGACTTTCCCATCGGGCACCTTGTGGCACGACGGCGCTCTTTGGGTCACCGCAGCTCCATCCATCTGGCGACTGGAGGACACGGACGATGATGGCGTTGCCGACAAACGGGAAGAGATCGTCAACGGTTTTGGGTACACCGGAAATGCCGCCGATTTGCACGGGCCTTTTCTGCATCCCAATGGCCGTATATTCTGGTGCCACGGGCGCAAGGATTTGGATGTGCACGACAAGAACGGAAACCTGATCCACAAAGGTAAAGGTGCCCGCATCTGGTCCTGCGAACCGGACGGCAGTGACGTGCAGATTTACGCAGGTGGTGGAATGGATAACCCGGTGGAAATTGTGTTCACTCCGGAAGGCGAAATTATTGGCGATATAAACCTCATGTATGGGCGACCGCGTGGAGACACGCTGGTCCACTGGCAGTATGGAGGAGCCTATCCGCGCTACGACCAGGAAACCGTTCTCGAGGAGTTTACACGGACCGGTGACCTTCTCAAAGAGTTTCACAACTTTGGTCATGTCGCCGTATCCGGAATCAATCTCTATAGATCGGGCACCATTTTGGGCGACTATGCCGGAAATCTTTTTACCACTCATTTCAATACGCAAAAGGTAACACGCTCGGTAATCGAGAAAAACGAAGCTACCTTTGGTCATGTGAAGGAAGAAGACTTTTTGGTCATCGATGATCCCGATGTGCATTTAACAGACATCATTGAAGGCGCCGATGGCAGCTTGCTGGTGATCGATACGGGCGGCTGGTTTCGCGATGGATGTCCGATTTCCCAGATTGCGAAACCAGAGATTGCCGGAGCGATCTACCGAATTCGAAACGCAGGAGTCGTTGACCAAAAAACCGATTTTCGGGGCTTGGATATTGATTGGTCAAACGCTTCTCCCACAGAGCTTGCTGCATTCCTGGACGACCCACGATTCGCGGTTCGAGATCGCGCAATCGCATCGATGGCAGAATTAGGAAATGGTGGAGTCGGCGACCTGAAATCCGTTTTAACAAACGGAACCGTGGAAGCACGACGCAACGCCATATGGGCGCTCACTCGAATTGGATCGTCTGAGGCCATGGAACTAGTCAGAGACGCATTGAAGGACGAAGAGACAACCATCCGACACACCGCCTGTAACAGCATCTGGAAAACCAGAGATACACATGCGATTAAGGACCTCGCTCACCTTTTACTCCACAATCAGCAAGCGGCTGTTCAAATGGCAGCAGCACGTGCCTTGGGAAGAATCGGCGATTCAAAAGCGATCGAAGCGTTGCTGAAATTTATAGAACGACCCATGGATCGAACCAGGGAGCACGCGGCGATTTATGCTTTGATTGAAATCAACGATTTCGGTCAGACGAAAAAGGCGTTGGGGAAAAACTTGGCTGACGTTCAACGCCGATCTCTCTGGGCTTTGGACGGGATGCAGGATTCCCAGTTAGGCGCCAATCAAGTCGTACCCTTTTTAAATTCGGTTTCAATCCCACTGCAGGAAACGGCAATCACTATCTCCAAACTTCATCCCGAATGGGCGAGCGACATCGCGACCGCGTTTCATCAATGGAAAAATAACGGCGATTTAACCGGGCAACAGAAGACTGCGGTAAACGCGCTCGTCCCCTTCTATCTCACAAACGCGGATATACAGAATTTCGTGAACCGCATCTTCGAGGCGAAAGATGGGGAAGAATCAGTTCATGCGTTTCGGCTCATCTCCGAAAGTCTAAAGCCGGTAAAACTCAACGAGCGTTGGGAACGCGAATTCGAATCTGCTTTGTGGAGTGCCCATGTCGAGACCATGTCTCTGGCGATCGATGCCCTCGCGAAAATAGACACCGATCATTTCGATAATGAACTCACCAGGATCGGCGACAACACCTCTCACCCCCCTTTGATCCGGATCAAAGCACTTGGGGCTATCTCTCAGGCAAAGGGGCCGATGAGCCCGTCCGCGTTTTCAATGCTAAGCCAATTGCTGGCTCCAACGAGCGGGTCTTTGCAACGTCTGGATGCGGCACAGATCTTATCCAAAGCGACCTTCACAAAGGAACAAGTTCGAGAGGTGACCGAATTAATGAAAACTGTAGGCCCCTTAGAAATTCCATTGCTGGTAAGCATTTTTGAAAAACACAGGGACGCCCCTTCCGGCATTGCTTTGGTGAATGCACTGGAAAGCTCTGCCGCCGCCAATGTTCTTTCCCCATCCGAACTGCAGCGGATGCTCGCCTCCTTTCCTCCCGACGTTTATGATCGCGGCAAGCCGTTAGTGAAACAGCTCTTCGCTCAAGAGGAACAACGCGAAAAACATCTGGCTGAGGTGAGCTCGAAATTGGAAACAGGCGACCCAACGCGTGGCAAAGCAGCTTTTATTTCCGGCAAAGGTGCCTGTATAACCTGTCATCAGATCGGTAACGAGGGTCACGAAGTCGGCCCGAATTTAAGTCAGATAGGACAGATACGAACGAAGCAGGATCTCCTTGAATCGATTTTGTTTCCCAGTATCAATCTTGCCCGGGATTTTGAATCGTATGTAATCGAAACTACAGATGGCCAATCTCTGCTCGGCGTGGTTCAACGAGAAACCGCGGATACCATTTTCTTGTTGGATGCCACCGCCGTGGCTAAACCCATTCCGCGATCTTCCATCAAAACGATTCAACCGGGAGTCGTATCTCTGATGCCGCAAGGTCTGGATCAAACCATGACGCAAGAAGAACTCATCGATCTCGTTGCTTACTTGGATAGTTTAGAATAAAAACTCTACCCTCTTCGATGGAGTCCGTTTAGCCAGGACAGCTCATTATAATTATCTGTCTAGCTGTTCCCCGAATCGGAACAAAACCAAAGCTTGTTTCCTTCGCTGTCGAGGAAACTGCCAATGGGATTGTCAGTGTAAACGGTGACCGGATCGGAAACAGTGACACCTCGCTCACGTAATGCCTTTTCGGTTGCATAGGCATCCTTCACCTCGAGCGTGATGCGGGCGTTCAACTCTTCAGTTGGTTTCCCATACCATTCTTCCACAGGCTTAAGAAGGATGATTACGTTACCAATCAACACGGCTCCGTCTATATTGCGGGCGGTATCGGGCGGAAGGCCGAGCGTTTCTCTATAAAACCGCTTTGCCCGCTCCACGTCGGATACGGCTAAGGCTACGGCTTTAACTTGGACAAAATTTAAATCATTCATGGTCATTGGATTTTCTATGGTGTAATTAGATGGCCTGACTCAATTCGAGCAGGCCACATTGAAAAACTGTTTAATGCTTCGGACCAGATCCCTTCGCAGGGGATCATTTCATTACCCTAATCGTCGCAGAACGCGCATCCGCTCTCGACCTGCGCGACCTTCAAAAGCCGTGTCCGGTTCATAATCCTCCACGATTTCGTAACCATCCGCAAAGAGCGCCGTCAAGTCAGTCACGCTGAAAGGGAACGGAGGTCCCTCTTCACCTGGATCCAGGTCCGGGTTAATGAACCACACACCGATCAATAGCCCGCCAGGTCGAAGTGTCAGGTCGATGCCACGTCGGTAGTCTGCACGCAGTGTCGGATGCAAACCGCTCATACATGTGTGTTCCAGCACGACATCGAATATGCCGCGTAAATTTTCTGGCGGTTCAAACAAGTCCCCCGCGACGAAGCGCTCTGCCAGCTCCGGATACAACGTGCGTGCTTCAGCCACCCCTGTTGGTGCGATATCCAGCCCTGTTGCATCCAATCCAAGTTGAACGGCCAGCGCCACTTCATGCCCGTGGCCACAGCCCGGCACGAGCGCGCGACCCTGCACCGCATGACGCTCGAGATACTGTTTCATCGGTGGCGACGGCGCACCTTTATTCCAGAACACTTCTTTATTTTGGTATAATTCTTCCCAGTTCATAAGAGACTATTTTCCTTTTATTGGTACAATAAGCTAATGGTTTATTTGGACTATTATAAGGTTAGAGACGCGCTTCAAGAATTAGATTAAGGCGCGTATGGGTTGTGTGACCTCAATCACCAAAACCACTCCTTCCAAGACTGGCTTTAGTATGTGTTTTGTGGTGAACATAGCTTGAGTCTCCCATAAATCTCAGTAGGCTGTATGTTCGGTGAAATATGGTATCGGAAAACTAAAATGCTTCTTGCTGAATGAGTCCGTAATTGAATTAAATACCATCAATGCGACTCGATATGAAGCATGACCCTAGACTAATTATTTTTTGGATAGGACTTTTCTATGCGGTAACCTCCCTCTCAACAAACGGCACACCATCGCTTTCCTATCAACTAGGAGATGTGTTGTTTGAGGATAAGTTCGAAGGCCTCTCCAATTGGGTTACAGAGCAGCAGCCGGGTGGAACGACTCAAATCAATGACGGCAAGTTGGAGATCAACGATGCCAATGGGTGCACGGTTTGGTTTAAACATAAAATGGAATCGCCAGTCCTGATCGAGTATGAGGTGAAGATGATTAAAGCGGGAGGGGCCAATGACAACACGCGTGACCTGAACTGTTTTTGGATGGCTTTGGATGCAAATTACCCAACGGACATTTTCAAGAACACTGAGCGAACCGGACAATTTCGGACTTACGACTATCTGCGTTTGTATTATGTAGGTTATGGTGGTCACAAAAACACGCAGACGCGTTTTCGGAAATACAACGGTCTCGGTGAAAAGCCTCTACTTCCGCAACACGACCTGAGTCGACCCGAGTATATGATTCCTCCGAATCAGACGATGAAGATTCAGATCATCACGCTAGGGAATCGTACGCAGTACATTCGGGACGGAGAGGTGATTTTCGACTTCGCCGACGAACAACCTTACCAGGAAGGCTGGTTTGCGTTCCGCACAGTGAGTAATCACATGACGGTGGATAACTTTAAAGTAACCCGGCTCATTCCCGGAGAAGGCGTTGATCAAAAACTTCCATTGATGAGGCTAGGAGCTTATGGGGAGGGCTACACGGTTAGGCAGGTTTCCGCCGGAACAGCTCCGTCCATGCACGCTTATATGGATATTTGTCCGGAGAGTCCGGATGCGACGCGTATTACTTATTTTGAGTTTGATGACAAAGTCCCCGGTTGGGGACGGGTCGTAGTTGCCAACCGTGACGGCAGTGAACCTCGCTATGTCTCCGAACGAGTGCGTGGAGGCGACCACGACGGGACACGCCAGCAATGGTTGGACAACGACCACCTGCTCTACGGGATCGAAGATGAGGAGTGGTCGATTATCGTGAACGTGAAGGATAATTCTACGAGAAAAGTAAAAGGCTCTATCGGGATGGTTTCAGAAATTAATGGCAAAGGACTCACCCATAACAACTACCCTGCGAGTAAATATAAGGGAGCGGCTCGAAAGCCATCCGAAGTCATGCTCATGGATTTAGCCAAAGGAGACGTCCAGGTTTTACTAAACAAAGAGGAAATGATTCCGATGCACCCTCGCAGGAAAATCATCGAAGACCCGAAGTGGAAAGATATGGGGACGTTCAAACACCCGAAATGGTCTCCCAATGGCGAGAAGTTTTTCTGGGTCTACATGTTGGAAGTTAAAGGGACCAACAAGAAGCTGGTGAAGTCCGCGCTTTTGGCGGACAAGGATGGGAATGGCATGCGTTATGTTTCTGAAGTTGGACAGCATGCCATGTGGCAATCGAACGACACGCTGCTCTCTTACATTCGCCGGGATGATTTCGATCTGGTAAACAACCCAGCCGCCCAGGATGTCATGATACATCCGATCCATGGTGACCCCGATTACCCGCTCATTAAAAATGCACTCGGAATTCACGGATCGCTCAACCCGGAAGGGACCTTGTTTGTGACCGACATTTTTGACTGGCCGGAAAAAGGAGCTCACGCCGTACTGCTTTATGATGTGGCGTCAGGCGACTACCGGGAGCTGGTTCGCATGCGTGCTGAAAAAAATGACCCAACGAATACGATGCACCCCCACCCTGTATGGTCACGGGATGGAAATGGCATATATTTCAACGGATCTGATACAGGCGAACGCCGGGTTTACTTTATCGATCTGTCGAAGTACCGCTTTAGGCCGATTGCGCGGAGGTAATCAAATTCCACATACGCCTCTGTTACGTCCAAGTCTCAACCTTGAGACTTTCAATTCGATTGAATTCTTTGATATTGTTAGTGACCAAGGTAACACCTAAGCTCACCGCATGAGATGCAATTAAAGTATCTAGCGGACCAATAGGTTGACCTGCATTTTCCAACTCACTCCTTACTTTGCCATAGGCAAGGCAAGCAGGTTGCTCGTAAGGAATAATTTCCAGAGGTGCTACAAATCCCCCTAAGGCTTCCAGATTTTTTTCGACATTTTGGCTCTTATAGACACCAAAGCATAATTCTGCATAGGTGATGGAAGAAATTCCGATATCACCAATCGCACATTTTCTAAATCGAGCAAACACAGATTCAGGTCTCTTTTTGATAATATAGATGCAAATGTCGGTATCGAGCAGGTACTTCATTCAAACAACGATTCCCTTTCATCGACTTCACCTTGCTCCCGAGCCGATGAAAAATCATCGGTAAATTGGTGAATGCTCTCAATAAGGGTATCCCATGATCCCACTTCAGGCATAAGCACGATACCCTTTCCTAGCCGACGGATGAAAACCTGCTTACCTGGAAGCCGATAATTTTTCGGTAAACGGACCGCCTGACTACTCCCATTTTTAAACAGTTTAGCTGTATCCATTCTCAACACGTATAGACTTTTAATATATATTGTCAAGTTCCCGTTTTGAATCAGTGTCCCAAACAAAAAGGCCGAACCCTTGCGGATTCGGCCTGAAATAAATGTTATTTCTGCGAACTAAAAGAAGCGAATCGGTTTGGCTTCCTGCTCTTCGCGCATTTTCACGTGTTCTTCGTCAGAACATCCGCGGTCGGTTGGAACTCCAACCTCAGCGTCGTTTTGACCGACCAGCTTGTTGGAAAGCAAATAAGCTTCGACTTCTTCCCCGCTCACATCAGCAAGCATGATGCCGTCGACTTCTACACAGGGAGACAGCGGTTGACCTGATTTGCGGACCATTTCGGCGTAGTTTTCAGCAGAATTGATAATATCAATATCTTGGTATTCGAGACCGTGCTTTTGCATGATAGCGCGCACGCCCATGCTCCATCCACATTGTGGTTTTAAGTAAGCATTAATTTTCATAATCGTTTTCTGGTTTAAATTTTAGGCCTTGTATTAAGGGAAGAGGATTAAAAAAGCAGCTTTATTCAAGACAAGAATCAAAATAGCGGGATATATAAGGATTATTAACAGGTCTCACCTAACATCCGAAGGGAGTCTCCTCACTTGATTCACCATACGCGTATAACCTGTTTGGAGCTGCAATATGGTATCGGCTTGACCAAGCGTGACTGTTTCGGCGGGTACAAAATTATCGATGTGAACGGCGTATTCTTTGTTCACCAATACTCCGAGGAAATCGCCAGTTTTACTGAACATAATATCTGATTCCTTGGGTGAAAATTCGCCCATGAGCCTATTTAAGAAGCGGCTATCGATCCTAAAGTGGTCGGGTGTGCTGATATCCACTTTGAATTTGGCTTCTCCTGAGGTTCCAGTTTCAGAATCGATTAGAACAGCATATTCAAATTTTAAGGGATCGGTAGCAATGTAAAAAGGTTCTGTTTCCAAAAGGCTCGCCCAAGTAGATTCCAGGGGAACAACCAAAATGCGCGTATCGGTGGAAAGAAAACTGATTGTCGTTAAGGGGTAGGTGTAACGTCCAAGCCGAATGTCCCCGCGCAAATTCAGACTCATGTTGCGTAAATCGTTTTCTGACAAGCCTGTGTCCTCCCAGGTGATAAGAGCTTTAAGTTCTTGGCCATCGGAGACCATGACGGGGCGAATCGTTACTCTTCTTTCGTCGCCGCCTCGAGTCGATTTCTGATAGCGAAGATCGACGGTCACACCACTTCCAACAAAGTCCGTAAATATCTGATTCGGGTTTCTGGGTTGGGACTTGCGAACTTCCTCGGCGATTTCAGAAAGACGGTCACTCTGGGCATTTACGCCCGCAGTAAGTTGAGTAGCGAGTTGAGAAGCGTGTTCCTGCAAACGAACGTTATCGTCGCGAACGGTGGCCGCTTCCACACGAACCTGTTCCAGGTTTTCACGAACCAAACGACTTTCTGCCTCCGCAAGCTGAAGTTGCGTGTCCAGGGTTTGCGCCTTCCGTTCTGCTTGGCGCTGGCCCTCTTCCAGTTCTTTCTGACGTGTTTCTGCTTGGGCGATTGCAGCTTGTTTATCTTGAAGTTCTTTTTGGAGCGTTTCCATCTGACGAAGCTTTCTATCGGCCTCCCGTCGCTCTTCCTCCAGAACGGTACTCAATTGCTTAACATCCGCTTCGGTTCTTTCCAAAACAGCAATGCGTTCCTGTAGGTTTTTCTCCAATTCTTTTTTTGCCAGAGCCAGGGTTTCCCGTTCTTCCTGAGTTAGCTGCAATTCTTTTTCACGGTTTTCCAGTGTACTGGAGGTCGTTTCCAACTCTTTTTGCGTATCTTGAAGGGAAGCAACAATATTCTGATTCGATGCTTCCTCGAGCTCCAGTGAAAGCTTCAGCACTTCAATAATGTCTTCCTGTGCCTGGATGGGATCCTCCGGAAGTACTTGTTGCTCGGACTGCTCCTCTTCCGGCGCGTCAAACCGGGCTAGAGCCAAAAGGCTTAGCAGCAGAAAGTCACAGATGATGAGAAGCAGTGTTTTATTCATGACTACTTGTGCACGAGTAAAAGAAGGGTCTTACGAAAAGGTCGCACATGTAACACCTTGAGAATGGCGACAAAGATGATGCCAAAAAGGGTAGACGAATACGCGGCCATCAAGCTGGCCTGGACAACGCCCACCGCAAGAAAGATCAAAGAAAGAACGGTTCCTGTGAGTCCCAAATAGAGTCCACTATCAAAGAGTTGATCCTCATTTTCAATGAGCTGGAGTTTGAGAGTCGGTGAAGCGTCCATCTTTCTGATTTCGGTAAGCTTAATGAGCCCAGCCATGTAAAGGGCCGTTTGCATAAGGAAGAAGATCGAGAGTGTGATGATTGTGATCTGGTCCATGGTATCTTTTCGTTCTGTTGGAGTGAATAAGGATTCTACGGTATCTTGAAACGCCCACTCAAGTCGAACCTCAGGTTGAGGTGTTTGACTTTGCCGAAGCACGCCAGGTTCCGTTATCAGGATAATTAAAAAGGCAAGAATCAAGGTTAGAGTGAGCGTTCTTAAAGCGTTTACAAGGATTGGTGGTTTGCGAGTTCGCTTGAATGTATGAAATAGTAAGGGAAACGCCTGCATCGCGAAGGAGGTCAAACAAAACGCTGACAGAGCTGTAAAGAGACCTTTGAAAATGAGAAACGCGCCAGGATTTCTGGCAGCGGGAAGAAGGAAAGCAGGATTACCCAACAACCAAGGCACCCGCTCAGCCAATTGCATGCGGAGTCGAGGTTCCTCCACTTTCTTCATCTGTAAGAGTAAGTAGTCCAATGCCCCCTTCCCAAAGCTAAGAGACATTCCCAGATTGTCTAAACCTTCCTTGGGGTAGGTCTCCAGATATTGAATAACTGAACGAGAGCTCTGCTGTTGAATAATCGCCGCATAGATCCAGCCAAACGTTTCGTCATGGTTTCGGGCGTAAGCTGCTACATTTTCCAGCAACTCTGTATCTTCCAAAAAGGGCAGTAGTTGAACCAACTGATTCCAATTCATGCGTTTGCCCAAAGAAAAGAGTGCGAAGTAGATCCGTTCCAAATCAGAGACGGCGTAGGCGTCGGCTTTGTTGTCAGCCAAGGTACGAATATTGGCAGCTACTTCCGGGGACAAATGGTTACCTTGCATCAACAAAGCGGTGAGCAGAATGGTCGCTTCCAAGGGTTGGCCAGCCGCGGAGTAGACGGGCATAAATTGACGGGTTCCAGCCATGTCGCGCGTTGCGATAACGGCTTGAACGGACGTACTCCGGGAGTTTTCTAAAAATGATAAAAGCGTTGTTCGAGTCTGAGAAGGAATCAGATTGAAGATCAGTTCGGTGCGAGTCGCCACTCGTAGCTGCGGATCCAGGCGCAGGATTTGATCAAAATAAATATCGGGTCCACCAGAAATGGCGTACTCCGGAAAGAGCTCAATTGTCCTGGCAATACTCTGCCTGACCGGGGTCACACCTTCCACTTCAAGCGATTCAGCAGCATCGAGAAAAATAGCTGCGACGCCAAGATGATCCAGCTGCACCTGGCTTGTGGCCGAATCGACGAGGCTCGGGGTTCCTATTCCTACCGCTTCCAGCAACTGGCTATTAACCAACTGCCAGTAAACAGGTACAGACCAACCCAGGATTCCCAGGATAAGGGACAGGATCAGGAAGATAAACGGTCGAAACATATAGGCGGTAAATGAGGATCTCCAATACAGTGGACAGGTCTTTTAGTAATCTCAACGAGGGAATTGATCCAATTAAAGGCGTAAGCCGCGAGTCGAAAGGCCAAAGTCGGGGCTGGCGTTACAGGTTTGGCAGAACGAATGGAGTTGGAAGAGAACCAAGGTTCGTGAATACGACCGTCAGATTTGATCCGGTTCTACCAAGGGTGAGAATGAATTTCGTGCCCACGAAGGAAACCTCGCCTGAGAATTTCAGCCCTGGTTGGGTCGGATTTACAATATCGAGATCCAGGTTCAAAAGTTTCAAGACTCCATCCGCCTTACCATCCAGTTCATCAAAAATTCCGAAGGCGGTATTCTGGACGTTGATGGACAACGAGCCCGAGATTCCGATAACAAAGGATCCGGTGCTGGCGGCCCGCATCGATAGCAGAAGTCCGTTCCCACCTGTGTAACTCAGTGATTCATTGTCGATGAGGAGTTCGATCGGATCACTTGCTGAATCCCTTTTGAAGGCCATACCAAAGTTGCCAAGGGATGCTCCATTCACCGTCAGATTATGACTGAACGATTTCTCAAATGCGCCGGTCTGGTCGATGGTAAATCCATCCAAATCGAACCCATCCAATAATGTTCCGGAAGATACGGGATTACCCAGGAAAGACAGCTCCAGGTTATTTGGCATGGTCAACGAAAAGCTTCCGGTCTGCACATTCCAGCTAAAGGGCAGACGCGACCCAGCCACAAGCTGCATCAGGCCCTGCCCGCTTCCAAACTGGAAGGTCTTCGCTCCCAGTCCGCCTCCAGTCACGGAAACAACGCCGTTACTGGAAGCACTCATGCCCAGATCCGTGTAACCCTGATTAAATAGATCCAGATCGTAGCCGCTCACCGCCAGATTGAACACACCTGCACTATAACCGACGGTAAATTTGCCTTCACTACCACCACCGTTAGGGACGAGCGCCAGCCACTCCAGGTCTACGGACGGCAAGGAGTTCGTAATTTCCACCGGACTGAATACTCCATCGCTGTCAAACTCGAGGTTGATATTAAACGACTTACTCAACGTCGTGGCAGGATTGGCTGGGTTCGGGTAAACCAGGTTTAGCATGCCCAAGGCAGACAGGCCCACACGGAGCAGAGGATCTCCGAAATCACCGAAGAAGGTATGGGTCCCCGACCTCAATTCAATCAGCCCATTTCCAAACAGCGAAATATCGTCACTCGTTTCCAAAGCGGCTATAAAACTTCCTGAGCCGATAAAGGACCGGAGTTCAACTTTCTTAATCTTATTGGAAGGCAAACTTACTCCAACAAAGCTTCCCTTGGGAACGCCCAGGGACAGGGTTAACGCACCTCCACCGAAGCTCAGGCTATTTCCAGAGTTGGATGCTTCCGATTTTAAACAAGGGTGGGTTCAGGCCTGTCGCAGGAAACTGTATGCTACTCGTGCTGATACCCCGGAGTTCAAAACCATCCTCATTGATTTCGAGGTTGGCCCCACCTGAAATGGAAGGGAAACCGGGAAACTGAATCAGTTCGTCCGGCTTGGACACGCTAATGGAAAAACCATCCTTGATGTCCAGGCGCATGGTCAGGGTGCCCGGATCAATCGCATCCATAGAGGTTTCCAGCGCGGATTCCGGGAACCAGGTCAGGTCGATTTTTCCACTGCGAACTGCTTCAAAGGAAAGGGAACTTGTGCCCACCCCATTCAGTGTCGCCGAGAGCAGGCTTTCTGATCCGGTCGATGGAGCTATTGTGACGATGGATGGCAATGCGCCGCCGCCATCGGCATCCAGAGTGAGCTCCGTCAGGGTAATTCGTGCGGTCCAATCGTCATTCTGAGAAAAAGTAAACGGTGACAATAATCCGGGGGCCTTTTCCTTAACTCCGCCATCGATCGTGAAAAGCTGGGCTACCCCAACATTACTCAACAGGAGAAAGGCTGGATCCATGAGCACGTCCCAGCCATCCTCAAGAGTATAATCCAGGGAAAACTCAATATTTTCATCGAGCTTAGCGGTCAGGATTACTCCAGGGGCCAGTACAAACTTGTCGGACGAACCCACAACTTCAAGACTCTCGTGAGTCAACTCCAACATGAATCCTTCAGCGAGCACACCGCCCCCCAGGGGATCGAAGCCAAAGGCCTTGTTCACTTGGGCCACCAGTGAAAATCCTTCCGACGATAGGGTAAGACTGGCGGATCCACCTGCCCCCACCGTGAATTCAAGCTGGCTTAAATTGCCAAACGGCGGCTTGGGGAAGCGCACGATAGCCCCAAGAGGCAGTTCATCGAAGCTGAATTCTGTAACAGAATATCCAAACCCTTTCACCTCGGCACCAAATTTTCCCCAGTCTCCACCCGCAGGCTGGACACTGGCCCAAACAACATCACCGACCTTCAACTCCAGAACTCCTGATCCATCAAAATGAGCCGTAGCGGTCCAGCTGTCATCGGAATAAAAGGTAAAGGGGTCCACTACAACCTGCACGGCATCTCCCAGGAAATGACTGCGTAGGATCATTGCTTCGTTTAACGACAAACCCAGGTTACCCCACTCGCCTGCCGGAGCTTCCAAGTCCAGACTGACTCCTATTTTCCCATCGGCATCATCCTCAAGCGGGATCAATTGAAGACCTGCGAAGTCAATCAATTCGATTTCGGCACCGATACTCAGCATCGCCGAGCCGGATTCAAGCATGAAGCTACCCTCCAGTGCTCCCTTGCCGGGCAACAGGTTTATGCCATCAAAATCAACCGCATCCGCCTTGAAAGAACCGATAACATCCGGGAAAACGAGTGGGTTCACCGAATTACCTATCACAGCCAGCTCGGCTTCGGAGATGCTAATAAGCCCTCCTCCCAATGAAAGGGACCCTGAGAAACCGATGCCGCCCTCGCGGCGCACGCGGTCGAGCGGGTTATCACCATCCGCGCCGGCAAGGTTGAAATAGGGCGAATAGATTTCGAGACTGGCACCTTCTACCTTTGCAAGGGGCAATTCAGGGGACACACCCGGTATCGTCAATTCACTGAAATTCAACACAGCCGACATCTTGGGCATCGCGTAAAGCAGTTCCATCATGCCCTCAAAACCGACATCAGTGATGGCTTGCGCCACAAAATCATCTTTCATCGCCTGTCGCTCCTCGTCGGTTGCCGTTCCTTCCTTGATGGAGGTGATCAGCTCAGCCGACAGTTTCCAGAATTTTAGCGGCAGGTCCTCGACCGCTTTATGGTTTCCTTCAAGCCCGAGTGTAATACTCGCTTCGCCTACCAGATCACTGAACCAACTGTCTTCAGGAATCTCGGCAGTTAGTTCCATAACTCCCGTATCTCCGTTGTAGGCAAACGCCGCACGTCCGGTCGGCACACCCAACAAGGGCGTATCCACCCAACCCCGCATGAAGGTTTTGTCGACGGGATAAAAATCTCCATAGAAGGGTCCACCCGGTTGACCGAAACTATTGAATGATTCCAGCAGTCCTTCGAAATCATCCGGAAATTGCGCCAGAGGTGGATTCGGCGCGGGAAGGTAGAACGCCAATTGTCCCACGGTTTCGGTTGTCAACAAATAGTCCAGCAACTCTGCGGCTGCGGCAGCTAGTTTGGCGAAATCCTCGCCGCCATCCAGCAACGTCCCCACGGCCGCAGGCGGTGCACTTGTCAGGAATTTTGGAAACGCAACGGTTGAGGCACCAATAAAGCCGCCCTGAGGGAAGAAATGATCTGCCAGGAGGAAACGACCCGTGCCGAATGCTCCTTCGAATTCCGTTCCCTCAAACAGTTCCTCGAAGTCGGAAGCGTGGTGGCCTAGCCAGGTAAAGTCGGAAAGGCGATTTTCGCTCGACCCCACATCCCCCAATAAGGCCAACAACAGCGTCGCCCGATCCGGCAGACCCTGGGCAATCAATTGGTCATCAAAAGGTGTTCCTTCGACAAGGTAAGGATCCAGCCCCAGAGGGTGATGCTTAAATGAGGGCATTAGAATCGGGTGCAGGACAAATTCTTTCCGTATCGCTGAAACCCTTTATTTTGGGCTTGAAAGTGTCTAGCTAC
>JAQBYJ010000036.1 GCA_027622555.1 Verrucomicrobiota bacterium | reverse complement strand
CACCTTAGCCGCACTTTCAAGTTGTCCAATGATAAGCATTTTGCAGAGAAACTCGAAGATGTCGTGGGTTTGTATTTGAACCCTCCGGAGCATGCGTTGGTTTTAAGCTGCGATGAGAAGAGTCAGATTCAGGCGCTCGACCGCACCCAGCCCGGGCTGCCGATAAAGAAAGGCCGCGCCGGAACAATGACGCATGACTACAAGCGCAATGGCACAACGACCTTGTTCGCGGCACTAAACACCTTGGATGGAACCGTCATTGGTTCACACATGAAGCGTCATCGGCATCAAGAATGGTTGAAGTTTTTGAAGCTCATTGACACCCAGACCCCTGCGGAGAAAGACCTGCACCTGATCGTCGATAACTACGCCACTCACAAACATCCCAAGGTTAAAAGTTGGCTGGCCAGGCATCCACGTTTTCACATTCACTTCACACCAACAAGCGCTTTTTTCGCGACCTCACTGACAAGCGTCTCCGCAGAGGCGTGTTCAAGAACGTTCCAGAACTCATCGACACAATCAACAACTACATTGAGCAACACAACGCAGCCCCAAAACCCTTCGTCTGGACCGCCAGCGCGAAGGACATTCTGGAAAAAGTAAAGCGTGCTCGAGCAAAGCTTGATATGTTACAGACTGCTTGACGCACTACACTAGCTGTATGCTGTCATGAACGCTGAGCGGAATGAATCCCTTAACAACAGGTGCATCGGATCCCAGTAATTCCAGCACCGTTTCTCCAGCCAAAACCACGTCTCCCGGATTTCTTAAAACATTGGAAATCACTCCTGAATTATTTGCGGAGATGGAAAGCGATTTTGCCCGTTCCTGAAGGATAGAAAGCTGGACTGCCCGATTATCCTCAGTGGTTTTGGGAGAGTTATTTTCTAACGATGCTAACGTTGCCTTCTCTGATTCAAGTGCTTTGAGAAATTCCGGATACTTGTTGCCCGCTGTTTCGAGTGAGACAATCCGCATCCTGTTCGTGGCAACTTCAGCCGCATCAATTAATCTGCGAGTAAGCAACCCTTCCAGACGTCGACCCTCCTCCTTTAAAATGGCGAGTTCTCCTTCAGCTTGTGCTTGTTGCAACTTAAGCTGTCGGATGTCGGCATTGATACTTTGCATCGTATTAAAAAACTGACGTTGAGTCGCCTGTTGCTCTTCTTCCGCATCCGCCTTCAAGCTAGCAATTTCATAATCTATTTCCAGGCTGCTCAGCTTTATAAGCGCATCGCCTTCGACAATCTTTTGTCCAACGGTTACAAATATGTTCTCGATTTTTCCCGTTTCTGTAGCAGCCACACTGATATCTGGATAATCGACAACGCCAAATACTTGAACGACATTTCTGGCGCCACCAATTCCATAAACCACGAACACGGCGAGGAGAATCCAAAGAAGGGCCGGCCAAAACCGTAGTTTACGCGTAAGCCAAATTCTGCGCTTTTGGGCTGAAGGCAAACGATATATTTTGGTTTCAGGCATGAACTAAATCTCCACCGTTTCTCTTTGCATGATAAAACTCACTTCTCTGATATCATCCAGATTCTGCAAGGTAGCTATAAATTCGGAATGGAGCAATGGGTCGAACAGGCAGACTTGATAAGCGTATTCGATATCCACACCTTGGGAGGCTTCTCGCATGGCAACCATTTCAACTGTTGACGCATAGTATTTGAAAATATCGGACAGCAGTAGTTCCAAGTCTTTCCCGGCAGGTGCTACAAATCGCAACAACCCTTCATGTCTACGCTGGGAGGAAGTTGGAGACCAGTTCAGCATCAATACGGTGCCAACAAAAAATAAGGTGCCCAGAATTGCGACAGAGTAAATGCCAGATCCCGATGAGATGCCTATTGCGAGTGAAGCAAACAGGAAAATGATGTCTCTCGGATCTCGAATGGGAGTTCGAAATCGGATGATCGCCAACGCGCCGAGGATTCCCAGGCCACGCGCCAGGTTATTGCCTATCGCTATAATCATGATCGTCGCTACGATACAGGCGAGCACCTGAGTTTGAACAAAAGACCGGGAGTAGCTGAACCCGGCATGAGTCCATCTATAGACCGCCGCTAACAGGGATCCGAGTAAAAGACTCAGCGCTAGCGAAGTTAATATCTCAATGGGTCCTTGAGCTCGGATCTCTCCTAGTCCTTCGATTAAAACGTCCATACTTTAATTAATAATTACACCTTTCAGAACCGACGGTATAAGTTTGTCCAGAGAAGAGCGACTCGAGTCGCATAGCAGTCGAGTATTTGCAGAACCCGGTTCGTTGAAGATCGAAGTTCCTTACCAAAGAAAATATCCAGGATGAAATATAACCGGGTGATTTAATTTCCAGAATGACTCCTCCAAAGGAACGTCTGAGGGCCGTTTCACTATCCATCGCCCGCCAACCCTTTTCATTACCATCAAACAGTTTATATCCTTCTGCACGGCGGTAGCGGATATTTCGATCCATGGTTATTCGAATATCTGGATTGGACTGACCAATCCACGACTCACGCTCATACTGAATATGCACCATGGGCCGCGCGTCGGCCATTTTCATTAAGCGGAGAAACTCATAATGGTTCAGATACTCGTCGTCATCCCGGAAGTGAGGAATGACAAAAGGCTTTTCGAACAAGCGCTCTGAATAGTCCTGAATAGGTACCCGCGAACGCGTTTTTCTAATAAACCGATCTTCTTTTCTTTTAACCTCAAAAAACACTGTCCCATTCGAGTCATAATCGTACGTGCGAACTCGAAGTTTAAACCGGGTCTTCTGTTTTCTATCTTTTGCGAGATGAAGCGCCAGATTGGGCGAATCGAGCTGCATGGTTGAAACTTTGTAGATGGGAGGATCTCCTTTAGCGAATGGATCTGGATCACAAACTATTTGTATGTAATTGCGAATCTCCTCCGCTTTGTCCGAAGGAATAATATACTTAAGCTCGTGGCGAACTCGGAGGGGTTGGTCTATAAGCTTCAATCTCTGTACCATTTTTCTAGTTTAGTTCTGATAGAAAGATTTTTAGACGTTGGAACCAAACACCCGGTGATACCAAAGGGTCTGGAGCACGAAGCACAACAGACAATGTTCCGTCTCCATTGTTCGCCGAGCTGGATTGTAGATAATCTGTAGCATCGTTCCAGACAAGAAGATCGGTAGATTCCTGTATTTGGTAGATAAGATCATCCGATTGGATCAGTTGCCTGAATGCGATTGCAGGATATTGATTTCCAGACTCTGCGACGATCAGGCTCCTTGCGCTTATAGCCGATTGAAACATGCGTGGATTCAAGCCAAAAGCATACTCCCAGAAATTGAGAACTCCATCTCCGTCGAAATCCTCTTCAAAGCCTACCAATCCAGACTCGATTTCCGAATCGATAAAGTGCATTCTTAACCAGGTCGAAAAATCCAAATCCTGAGCCATTCCAGGTGAGCCTGCCTGCAACAGGCTAAGTTGCCAGTTGTCAGGTTCTTGTCCGAAAAGATGGCGGCCGATCTTCTCGATGCTGGAACCTTGATCAGGCACTGGCCAGGGTAGATCGACTTCATAACGCACGGAATCCACAGCGATATAGGGAACAAATATCTCTCCACCTTCCAGTACATCTGGCTTATCAGGTCGCTGAATGGTTATTCGTTCACCTGCATTATCGAGGCTACCAGCAAAGGGTCCGAATAATAGCACTCCGATGGGCATACTATATTCAGCCTGAAACTCCGTCGGTTCTACATTGGCTACGATAACGACCTGCTTCGGCTGAACAACAACACCGCCAGGAAATTCGAATCCCAAACCATTAATACGCCATAGGTTTTGAGGATTATCAGGATCAAAAAGCGGTACGGCTTCATCAGTCACATTTATCAATTCAAGAAACTCGGTACCGGTTGATCCTTGTTTGTACAAGAGCTCGTTGATCACAATGGGGCCAATCAAGGGCGGCGAGTTTTCACTGCCCAATGTCACGGTGTCCGCAGCGGTAAAGATTTCGATACCTTCCGAATCAAGATAACGGCTGAAAGATACTCCATTGGCCGAAGCTCCAAACGCGAAGCCGTGAGTGTATCCAGTGAGGTTACCAGCGCCATCGGCAGAGACCAGCCAAGCTGAGTCACCATGACTATTGAACCGGAAGCTGGAATCTCCTTGAGCCTCTGCTGCGAACTCGGTCTCTGTGAATACCAAGTATCCTCCACCTAGAATAAGTGTTGTGTCGGGTATCCGGTATTTTTTTGCTTCGCCCAAATCATCGCTAATATACCAGCCGCTGATATCGACAGGGGTCTGGGTCGGGTTATAAAGCTCGATGGAATCTACCTGCGGTAGATCGGTATGCGGCAACACCTCGTTTACGAGAATATCTCCTGGAAGTGGTGCGGGATCCTCCTCTCCGGGAGATCCATGGGTGTTGAAACTGGCTCTCCAGGCTAACGAATCGTTCGGGGAAAGTGGGATCGCTGTTTCATTACGTTTAACCAGGGATTTTCCACCTCCATCAGCTTCCGGTGGCCAAGGGCTCATATCCCCATAGTTTACCGCTTCCAACAAAACGCCATTTCTGTCACTCAGCTCCAGGGTTTCACCAGAGTTGTTCAGTTGGCCGGTATATTCTCCTTTCACCGTTACGCCCGGATAACGAGCGGTAAACGCTTCGAAGTTGGAAACAAAAATCCAATACCCTCCCGCTCCCAGAATGCTGTTCGGCCCGAAGGTAAAATTCACACCATCAGTGAAAGATGCGACCGACAGATCTACCGGTGCCTCAGTTATGTTTTTGATCTCAATAAATTCCAGCTCTGTATCATCAATGCCGTCACCGTCTAGCGGATGGTACATAATTTCTGTAATACGGATCCCTCCTGCTGCAAATCCCACATAAACCGGGAAAACATAACCAAACAGTATCCAGACCGAAGTTTTCTTGAGCGTTTTGAAATGCCTTAAAGTTATTTCTATAATTTCCAATGTGCTTCAATCAGTAGCAGGACCGTTAAGTTAGGGAGATTCAATCAACTATCCTTTTTTTGATCAAACGGACAAAAATGAAACCGAGTTACAGCTTTCTCCGTTATAAAAAATTGTCAGGAGCATGTTCTTTTTATACTAGAAATGTACGAGACGCTTTTACTGTTCAACAACGAAGAATTAAATCAGATCTTATTAAATGTATACTGGGCCTGGCACTTCAATCACTCTTGATCGTAGAGGTCGCCATGCATCTGATTCTTTTCCATGCTGGATGGGTTTAACTTTAAAAGGCTTTGGTCCAGGAAGCTTTTATAGAAGATCCGTAGCCTGCGTGGTTGCGTTGTGCATGCTTTTTATTGCACTTCACGATTTGTCCGCCCAGGAGCCTGAGCTTCTGGTTGTAAAAAGTGCCTCCATTGGAGATGACAAGCGGATTCGCTTGGAAGTTTCTTCAACTACGGAGCATTATTACGTGCTGTATTTAAGTCGCTCCCTGAGTGACATTAAAAATGAAGTACCGGTATCCATGTACCTCGGCCAAGAAGGAACTACAGTGATAACTGAACCGTTGGGGATTCATCCTAAGGCCGGGTATTATAGAGTTGCGCAGTTCGACAGGAGTAACCCCGGAGATTTGGACAACGACGGTTTAAACGATGTATCCGAATTGCTGGCGTCCGTCAATGGAGCCAGGGCACCTCTCAATCCTGCGTTTGAGGTCGGTATCAACGATGGAAGAAACTCGATCCCCGATCAGAAAACGTTTAGTCAGCTTTCTTATCAGGGCTTAGACGTTTTAATTGATACTCACCTGAGGGAGTTGGAATTCGTAAAGTTCTATATCATAGATGCTCATACCGATAAGCCATATGTTTTCTTTATGAATACGAATACGCACAGGGCGCATGGTCGTTTTGCGACTGCGGTCGGTCTCCCTCCCAGAGGTACTCTTGGTCAAATGCGGGGAGAAATAATTTATCATCCTAAGCTGGCTCGCGCAGACGGAGGAACCGGCATCTATCGTTTTGAATTTGAACCGAACGATTCTTACTCGTTTGAGGATGTTCAGTTTGGCCACGAGATTCTGGCCAAAAACATGCCTCTTCTTGAGAATAATTTTTCTTACTTCCCGATGCCCAACGCAGCCCTCCCTCTATATTGGCAAGAAAAAGAGCTCTACGATGCCTCGCGGATTCCAATCTTGCTCGAAGGTGATTTATTCCTGGGGGTAAATTATATCCCACTTAATATAGCAGAAGGCTTTGGGTTATTGCGGATAATGGGACTGAATGATCGCCCAACCACCAGAGATTTGGTGGTCTACGATACCTTGCCAAATGAACTACCTCGCGTCGCTGGGGTAATTACGACTGTTGCTCAAACACCGCTCTCTCACGTCAACCTTCGTGCGATTCAGGATGGAGTTCCCAATGCCTACATTCCGGGTGCATTGAACGATCAGGTGATTCAGGATCTAATAGGAAATTATGTCTATTTCAATGTGCGGATTGATGGATATGATATTCGTGAAGCAACTTTGGAAGAAGTAAACGCACATTTTGAAGACCTCCGTCCAACCGAACCTCAGGTTCCAGACCGCAACCTTTCGATAACCGCGTTTCGTCCTCTATCGGATGTTGGATTCACTGATTTGGATGCCTTTGGAGTAAAAGCTGCCAATGTGGCCACCTTAAGAACTTTTGGGTTTCCGGAAGGAGTAATTCCGGACGGATTTGCTCTGCCGTTCTATTTCTACGATGAGTTTATGAAGTATAACGACTTCTACACTCAGGTGATGTCCATGTTAGAAAATCCGGACTTTATTGCCAGCGTAGATATGCGAATCTCCATGTTAACTGATTTCAGAGAGGTCGTGGAAGATGGACTCATGCCTGGGTGGATGATCGATGAGTTGTCGGCTCTGCAACTTTCGTTTCCTGAAGGAACTGCCATTCGGTGTCGGTCCAGTACAAACAACGAAGACCTGCCTGGTTTTAGTGGTGCCGGTCTCTATGATTCGTTCACGCATCATCCGTATGAAGGCCATCTATCAAAGTCGATTAAGCAGGTATTCGCCAGCCTATGGAACTTCCGTGCCTACGAAGAGAGGGACTTTTATCGCATCGATCAGTTTGAGGCCGCAATGGGCGTTTTACTCCATCCCAACTTCAGTGATGAAAAATCCAATGGTGTAGCCGTAAGCGATGATCCCATTTACCAGACAACGGGTAACTATTACTTGAATACACAGATCGGTGAGGATCTGGTAACGAATCCCGAAGCACAATCGGTTCCTGAGGAGATTCTCCTAAATGCCGACGATTCCAACTACTTTACGGTCGTACGCTTTTCAAACCAGGTCCCATCTGGTCAACTTCTGATGAGCCAGGAACATATCGATCAGCTCAGGTCCTATCTTGAAACCATCCACGACAAGTTTAAGTTGCTTTATAATCCACCACCTGAAGAGCGGTTTGCGATGGAAATCGAGTATAAGATAACCGCAGAAGGAAACCTCGCTATTAAGCAAGCGCGGCCGTGGTTGTTCTGATTTTTCAAGGTAAAGATGAATACAGGAATTCCCGCTAATCGATCTCAGTATTCAGCAATCATTTTACACAGGTTAGTCACTGTTGTTTCCAACTACTAGCGAACCTTCGATTCTCGTAGATACCTGGCCGCCTTTTCAATTTCTGATCGATAACTGGGATTACCAGCCTGGTTCACGTTTTCCTGACCATCGATGAAGTGGTCATACAACTCCTGAGCCAGGACTTTACCGGAAGACGTGTCCTTCCATTCCACATACCGGAAACGGTCGGTCTTTATCGCATAACCCATGACGTTGTTACCTCGCGGATACTGACTCCGGGCGAATGGCCTGACCGATGTTTCCGGATTCTTGAGAATAGACATCAAACTGGTTCCGTCCAGATCGTCAGGAATAGGCAGACCGGCCAAGTCGCAAAGCGTGGGGAAAATGTCCAGCAGCTCGACCAATGATCCCGTCCGTTGTCCGGTGCGGTATCCCGGAGCGGAAATCATAAACGGGACGCGGCAATCCAATTCGAAATTGGTGTGCTTGTGCCAGAGGGAGTGTTCTCCCAATTTGAAACCGTGATCGGACCAAAAGACGATGATGGTGTTCTCACGTAGACCCAAAGTATCCAGGTCGTGCAAAAGATCTCCAAGCAAACTGTCGATATAGCTTACACACGCGTAATATCCATGACGCAGCTCCAGAGTCAGTTCGTCGGGGATATCTCCCTTCTGGGGCACGCCCGAGTAGGAACGCAATTCGCCATTGGTATGCAGGGCGTAATCGGGAACGTCTTTAGGCGGATAGGGATTACCAGGCAGCTTAATCTCTTCTCTGTCGTACAATTCCCAGAACTCTTCTGGTGCATTGAATGGTAGATGGGGCTTAGAAAATCCAACAGCGAGGAAAAAGGACTGCGAACCGGCAGCCAATCGTTTCAGACCTGCACGCGCGTTTT
Source organism: Verrucomicrobiota bacterium (assembly GCA_027622555.1). Classification (NCBI taxonomy): domain Bacteria; kingdom Pseudomonadati; phylum Verrucomicrobiota; species Verrucomicrobiota bacterium. The sequence goes on along the minus strand of JAQBYJ010000036.1, from coordinate 37,519 downwards.
CCATCATGGTTCCGTCACTGTATTCCGAATTCGGATCCGGAGCACACTCAAATGCGGGACCATTTTTCGGACCTCCGAGAGACTTTCCTGCTTTTTCCGCTTTAGCCAATTTCTCCCGATTGAGCGCTTTGGTTTGGCGATTCTCTTCAAGCATGTATTGCTGACCATCACCAAACCGATGAGGCGGTACTGACCACGATCCGGGATCTCCATGGTGACCGTGACCACTGTGGAATATTTTTCCAAATGATTCCGCTACGTAGCCATGCTTACGAAAGTGCTGAGGTATGGTCAGAACATCCGGAGCAGCAATCCTCAGATCTGTATATAAACTGGTTACTCCAATGGTATCGGGAAGCTTACCCGTCATCAGACTGGCTCGTGATGGGTGACAAACCGCCTGCTGGCAGTATGCGCGATCAAAGATCATTCCCTCTCCTGCCAAGCGATCGAAATTTGGAGTGATGACGTGCGTCTGCCCATAGCAATTCAAATCCGTCCGCAAATCGTCTGCCGCGATAAACAGAATGTTAGCTTGTTCGGCCGCTTGGATTTTCTCAACAGAAGAAAACCCCATGGAGGCTGCGATTAGGACACAAAGACAGGAATTGATTTTCATAACGGGGAAGGAGAAAAGTCGCCAAACTCAAACACATTTGAAGGAATAGAACAAGCACTCCGAACACAAATTGGAAATGAGGGGTGTGATTGCTTTTCACTTCGTTGTCAGTCAAGACTTCGGTACAAATGATTTCAGAAACGAAAGTATGGCCAAAGTGTAGGAGCAAATTTATTAGCGACTTGTAAATCAAAAACCTACGGGTCGCGACTAAAGTTGCTTATGTCTCCTACAAAAGGAGGGAAGTGACTTTTTCTGTAGTGAATCAGCCCAAAGAATTCTGTGCGGAAAGACCATCGACTCGCCAATGGGAATTCGTTGGATCCGGTAGCTCAGGTTTTGACACCTTTCAAAATCACTCCCGGAAATTAATGATCAATCAAAACCCTGTGGCAGACCATAGGGTATGAAAGGCTTAAAACATCCCACCAGATGTTTGCTTTCTACTTATCATTTTCACTCTCTCCAAAAGACTGAGCGGACATCCTTAATGGTATGCTCGGCAGCAAGCTACCTCCTACATTTCGTATCGCAAATACAACTGCAGGAGGTAGCTCGCTGCCGATTTCGAATGCTCAAACTTCCTATCAGTCACCGACCCCGCGAAAGAGACCACGGGGAATTACAAGTTAAAAGTGGCCAGGTTCTGATCGAGTGAAACGAGTCTTAGGTGGGACGCTACGGACTCAGAGGGAATGTAAGCCAGTCCGATACAAAATAATTTCGACAGATTTAAGTTTCCGGTTTTTGCCCTTTAATCCTCGGGAGGAATAGACTCGATCCATTGACGAATCAGTTCGGCACCAGACTCATCGATCGTGTTATGATTTCCCAACAATGGCATTTTACCAACGGTAATTGAAGTCATCCGACGATAGATTTCGGATCGGTCAGGATCACCAGGAGCGACCAGTCTGGCTTCATTCGCCGGAATACCTGGCAAGCCTACTAAAGGTCGACCATTGATGAGTCCTGTCCGGTCGTTTGCCAGCCAGTTCAACAACTCAAAAGAGGCTCGACCTCCAAGTCCTGTTTCACGGTGACAGTGAGCACAATTCACATGCAGGTAAGCTCGGGCACGCTCTTCGAGAGGGACCGAGTCGTCGAATACTTGAGGCATGATCGGCAATGTTTCCACCTTGGATATTTGCCTGTTATTCGAAAATGAATATTGGTTCCGAATGGCATCCAGCTGATTCATGTTTCCGCCTCCATGAGCACTGTAATCGAATTCACGATTCAGTTGTGCAAGCGTCAGCCCGAGCACAAACATTCCGCGCTGGGTATGACAAGCGATACATTCGGACCTGGAAGGAAACCGCCAGAGTTGCTTCCCCCCCTTTAACTCGAGCTCAACTTCTTCACCCTGCTCCGGAACTAAATCCGCATCGGTTTGTTTCTCGTTCCATCGGTAAGAAAGGTAGCGCCATTCACCGCCGTCCTTAATCGCAACCTGCGTCTCCACTCGGCGGTTTTCAAGAGAGAAGGTCTGCATTAATAATGATTGCGTTGGCACTCTCCAACGATCGAGGCCAGCGGTTGACCGAATGGCGGCTTCATCACCTTTTTGCAAACCAGCTGGGATCGCCTGGATGAGAATTTCCTCCTCGGGAATAGCCATAAAGCGTTCTGCTTTGGCTCCATCCCAGTATACCGGCAGATTCACTTCGTAGGGTAAAAAGCCTGAAGCGACTTTGTGGTTGGCGGTCGACTCGAAGAGCCCCGTTAAGCTTAGCTTGTCAGGAATGGGTTTCAGATCTCGCACAGGTGACCGCTGCAATCGAAAAATTCCTTTGTCGTAAGCAAGGATTAACAACTCACGATCGGGGTCTTCGCAAAATGCGACAAGCTGACCGCCAAGATCAGCGATCCGTCGCAAGCCAACTACCTGCTCACCTTCCATGGAAAACGCCCAGAGTTTTTGCGTTAAATAACAGCCATAAATATAATGACCCTTCAGTTCAGGAAACTGACTGCCTTGATACCAGACACCGCCAATAACCGAACGTAACACTTGATGGGATTGCTCCACCACTGGTATGGTAAGATTTTTATTGGGTCCGCCTAATGGATTACTCGGACGAAAAGGATGGCTTCCTTCGAATGTACTCCACCCGAAATTCTCTCCTCCTTTGACGCGTTGCACCAATTCCCAATGTTCATCACCGTTGTCTCCTAACCAGATTTCACTCGTGCCAGGTCGAAAACTCATTCGCCAGGGGTTGCGTAAACCATAGGCCCACACTTCGGGGCGAATACCGTCGACCCCGACCCAAGGATTGTCCTGAGGAACTCGGTAGTTCAGCCCCATATTTTTTCCGCTGACATCAATACGAAGAATCGATCCCAAAAGATTATCCGTTTTCTGGCCGACGTTATTTGGATCAGCCGGAGTGCTCCCATCGCCACTTGAAATATAGAGATACCCATCCGGGCCGAAATCGAGGTCACCACCCCGATGCCCTATTGCTTCCCATTCCAGCACTAACTCCTCTTTCCCGGGATCGAGCTTGAGAGGATCAGATGGATCTACCATAAAACGCGTCAACCAATTGTAGCCGGATTCCGCCGTCTCTACTGCAGATCGAACATAGAATTCTGGTGTCTTGGGAAAATCGGGATGAAAGCGCGCTCCAAGCGTCGATCGGTCGCCTTCCACCTTGTAGGGCAACCTTTCGGGAATTCCCAATTTTATCATCAATGTTCGCTCACCTGTAGTTGCGTTCAGCGACCAAATGGCTCCTTCCCGCTCGAGGATGACATAAAACTCACCTTCGATCCCAGGCACAGGAACCATAGCAAGTGGTTGATCCCAAGGAATCTCTCCATGAACGGGTATTGCCTCAAAAGGCAATGGATCCTGATCGGTTCCATCGAGTAAGCTTCCTTCCCACGGAGCGATCTTGGGGAGCAGATCCTCGCGGGTGGCATCAAAAACCATAACCGACACCCACACCGCAGCGATGAGCAACAATGGAAGCAATTTCGTATAAAATATTTTCATCTTTAGGTGTAAAAGGGACAACTCCTGTTCGTGTAGAATTAGGCTTTCCGATTTTCAAGGAAGGAAAAAGATATTACTTCTAACCAATTATAGTTATCAATCTTCCAAGGGCGATAGATTAAACTTTATCATTCAATTTTGGCCAGCTACCACGCAGGGGCTCGTTTCCATGCGCTATGAATCCGAAAAGCCTCAGCTGCTTGCACGCCGCATTGTGCACCTCGAGCTCCCGCTTGTCGAAGCATGACTTCTTCGAGCGGAGAGAAATCGGTACTACTGCCACGGGCTAGCTGGCTTTTGTGGCAGCCCAACATGTCACGTTTTAATTGTAAGCAAGAACTTACATCTACAAAAAATCCGGGTTCAAATCCGTGCATCTCGATCGTGTCCATGAACCAAAGAGCCGGCGGCTTGGTTAGGGGCGAACTCTCTGTAACTTGTCCACCAGAAGCACAAAACCAGGTGGCGGTCTCAGCGATTTTCGATGCGGCCTGGTGGTCGGGATGATAATCGTTCGCTGAATGGCTTATCACCAGTGTCGGTCGAAATACCCGAAATACTTCGGTTAACTTCAGGCGCGCTTCTTTCGTATCCGCCAGTTCACCATCATGAAATCCTGTCCAAAACAATTCTGCACCGAGCATTTCAGCAGCACCTTGCATTTCTCCGTTTCGAACCTCACCAAGATTTGCGATGGGCGGATCGGTCTGCCCCTTGTCTCCACAGCATAGCACACAGATAGCAATATCGGCTTGATCACTTTGTTTGGCGCGAGCCAGAGTACCTGCACACAACAATTCAGCGTCATCAGGATGCGCAACAACAGCTAAGACGCGCTCGTTTTGGAAATTAAGTTTCATCGTGTATATTTCAAAGGGTTACAAAATAATCTGTGGTTGCTTTAGCGTATCTTCATCGGTCACAACTAAGCAGTCCTCATGATCGCGGATATACGTTACGGGATAATCATCACCCGGTGCGCCGAGAACTGCGAGCCGCAAAACTGTGTTCGCCCAATCGAGATCTATCCCGTTCCGGCAATAGAGCCGAATACGTTTTGCCTCCAGAATCTGACGCATGCCAAGCGTTATTCCATACTGGGGGAAGTTCTCCAAATTTCCTCCGACTTGCGAACGGATCGCATTGATCGTTCTGGTAAATTCGTTGAGCTCGACCACGCGAGGATTCGACTCGCGAATGTTTTGGGCTGGCTCGTTATAGGCAACATGACCGTGAATTCCAATCCCTCCATAGGTCGTATCAATTCCTCCCAAATCTGATATTTTTTCTATTAAATTTTGTATATTATTCTGAGCTGGAAAAATGACTTGCTCCGAAGGAGCCCTTAGGTGCTCAACTACACGCTCAGTGAATTCTTTCTCAAAGGTGAAGCGAAAGCTGAGCGGATGATTGGACGACAAGGCTACACCATCGGCGTCACAATGCTCATCCATCATAAAAAACCAACAATTCGCGAGGCTGATATTCTCAGCATTCAATCGATCGGCGAGAATGGGATATTGACCGACTGGCCCCACAGGGAGGATGAGCTTCGTTGGACGGTCATTTTGGTTGTTTCCAATAATTTCCCCGGCAATAGAATCAGCAAAATGTCGGTGAAGGAGGTCTATGTCCTGAACCACTAGAAGCCTTTCGCCTGCTTTCTCCCGCACTTCATCGGAAGACAAATTCAATAAATAGCGTACTTCTTCCGACCGATTCATTCAGGTTCTTTTTTCGTAATCATTTGCCAAGCACGTCACTCATCTTCACCGGCGCTCCGGTATCTACCGATTCCTGAGCCGCTATACACAGTGCAGTTGACCACAACCCGTCCTCGCCCGTCGTCGCGATGGCCCCGCCGTTGCGGATAGCTCGAACGCACATGCCAATCTCTGCTTCCAGTTCGAACAACTCACCGGCGGACTCAGTGATTGGTATATTTTGGACAGTCTCACCGTCTCCGGCTTTAAGAAAGAAGGTGGGACGATCGTCCCGGTCCATTGCACCACTCCAACTTGCCCAAAGAGATCCCTTTGTTCCACTGACTTTGACCATTTGATGATGTTCGAACGACGCAAGCGTCTGCGAAACAACTGCGTAGGCGCCTTCCTCAAACTGCACCATGGCACTGAAATTGTCCTGTAACTCGGGATGGTTAGGTTGACGAGAATTCGCAGTGGCAAAAACCGAAACTGGCTCACCAATGCCTTGAAGGTACCAACGTGCTAAATCGAAAAAGTGAATGGGTTCTTCCAGAATCCAGTTCCCTACCCTGTTAATGTCATAGCGCCAACCACTCGCCCCTTGGCGGTACGGCTTGCGCGAGAGTTCGACCAGCACGTACTGAGGCTGTCCGACAAAGCCGTCATCTATCATCTCCTTCACCTTTCCCCACAGTGAAGAAAGTCGAAGCTCGTGCCCGATGGCTAGGATACAGTCGTTTTCTTTGGCCAGCCTAATCAAATCATCGCATTCTTCGACGGAAAGCCCCATTGGTTTCTCCATCATCAGATGCTTCCCCGCTTTCAAAACGGCGCAGCCTACTTCGTGATGCAAATGACTCGGTAGAACGACATCGACGATGTCTATATCGTCACGTGCGATGAGTTCACGATAATCAGATACGACTCCCGCATCGGGATAGGCGTTCCTGGCAACGCTACACGTTTCTTCGGAACGGGCGGCAATTCCTACCAGCTCCGCACCTTCCGTTTTCTCAATGGCCTTTGCATGGCAAGAGCCCCAAGCCCCGTAGCCTATCAACCCGAATCGAACTGTTTTTGATGAATCCATATTACTATTACCTCATTTATTTTTGAGATTAGTCCAATTAAACTCCTCGACGCAAGCATCGGGGCATTACAAGTTTAGGTGACTCACGCATTATGAATAATCCGACCAACCCCAACGAAAAATGGTACTCCGGAATTTCCCGCTACCAATGGATCGTGCTAATCATCGCATCGCTCGGTTGGGTTTTTGATGTTTTCGAAGGACAAATCTTTGTGGCCAGTATGCGCGAGGCTATGCCATCGTTGGTACCTGAATCGACGAGCAGCGGCCAAATCGCCCTTTACAATAATATAGCCCTGGCCTCCTTCCTTTTGGGCGGCGCCCTAGGCGGCATTTTCTTTGGGATGCTCAGCGATCGAATTGGCCGCAAGAAGACCATGACGATAACCATTGTCTTCTACAGTCTATTTACCTGCGTATCCGCATTTTCACAACAATGGTGGCATCTGGCAGGCTTGCGCTTTTTCGTCGCGATGGGAGTCGGCGGAGAATGGGCCGTTGCAAGCACACTGGTTGCCGAAGTATTTCCAAAAAAAGCGAGAGCTCACGTTGGTGGGATTTTTCATGCATCCAGCGTTCTGGGAAGTTATCTCGCCGTCGCCGCAGGGACCTTTCTAATCGGGAACACCGCCGTTCATGCCTGGGCAGCGAGCTCGGAAATGAATTGGGTTACCAGTTTTATGGATCCGCTGTCCCTTCCGTGGCGCCTTGGATTCGCGCTCGGGATACTTCCAGCATTACTTATCATCTGGATTCGAAAGAGCCTGCGCGAACCCGATAGCTGGATCGCTGCTCGCAAACAGGCAGCCGAAGAACCGGAACAACGCATGGGTGCCATTAGCGATTTGTTCAAAGGAGTGCTTTTGCGGAGAACCTTAATCGGGGTCACCCTGGCCACGATCGGCCTCGCCACTTTTTGGGGATCGCACATTTACGGAAAAGATATTTTCCGCAATGCAGTCGAACAAAAGATCCTGGCCGCTGACGCCTCAGTAGAATACTCCGCACCCCTTACGCTAGAAGACCAAACAGAATTGCTCGCACAAAATGCGGCGTCCCTGAAGCGGTGGGAAATGCTTGGTATGTTTATAGTTACCACAGGCGGAGGTATTGGCCTGCTCTGCTTTGGCCCCATCAGTCAAAGGCGAGGTCGGCGCTTCGCATTCCTCTTTTTCCATGTCGGAGGATTGGTAAGCGCACTCCTGCTATTCCTGGTTCCCTTGGGTGTCGGCTCCCTCTACGTAATTCTGCCTATTTTCGGATTTCTAACCCTTGGCATGCACGCCGGCTATGCCATCTACTTCCCCGAGCTCTACCCCACTCGCCTACGAGCCACGGGAACTGGATTCTGTTTTAATAGCGGTCGCATCCTCGCAGCACCCGTCCTGTTCATCAGCGGTTGGATGCAAAAGGACTGGGGCTTCACGCTCACCACCGCAGCTGCCACTCTGAGCCTCCTCTTTCTTCTAGGCATAGCGGTACTGCCGTTCTGTCCGGAAACCCGAGGGCGCGAACTGGAGGAGTAGTAGAGTTTCCGTAGATCGATACGATTCAGATTTCCTAAGATTAATTTCCGCTGATGTCTGGGGCGGAGTTGGTAGGTTTGTTGACGACGAAAAGAATAACCCCAACAAGGACGTACTGTATGAAACCAAAAATGATCCACTTGATGAGAAGACCTTCTGGAAGAGGAGCAACTGCGTGGTGCATTACATTATAGCCGATATTAGCGATTCCCATGAAAACACCAAGAGCGATGGCGCATTGGATTCCCGCACCACCAAGCGAAATCCGTGCCCAAAGCATGGTAAATGCTAGGGCGACCAGCAAATTGCTGATCATGATGCCTGACATGGAAATTTCAGACCTCCAGATGGTTCCCATGCCCGGTTCGTAGTCGTTCTGGAGGAGGACTCCATGGATGAGATAGTTGGTGGCAGAAATGACTACGAAGGAGGCGATGAGACCGATAATGATTCGTTTTGGATTCATATAATTGAGTGGTGATTGATGTTGATAATCTTCTGAGGGAGATGGATTAGATCACGAAGATAACGCTTTGTCCAGCTTGAGCAATTAGAGGAAAAGGAAGGGATCTCAACTGCCACCAATATTTAGAGTTGTTGATAGTCATAGTTAGGTTTGGAGACACTCCCCCGCGATCGATCATTGACAGTCGAATCGTCGCCCGACTCTCTTTGGAATCTATGGCGGCAAAATTGAGTAGGGATGAAATTAGGGCGAGCGAACTGTGCGATGCGATTTCGTTTATCGCTCAAAAAGGATGGGCCCCAGGCACCGGTGGTAATTTCAGTGTAGTCATCAACGAACGCCCGTTGAAATTGTTGGTAACGATGAGTGGAGTGGACAAACACACAGTGACCTCGAAGGAACTGCTCTTGGTAAACCGATCAGGCAAAGTCATTGAAGGGGTCGCAAACCCTTCCGCAGAAACGCTCCTACACACAACCATTGCCCGATTAACCGGGGCGACGTGTATTCTTCATACCCACACGGTCTGGAACACAGTGATTTCCATCCGTGAGAGCGGTTCAATCTTGAGGTTGACCGGCTTCGAAATGTTAAAGGGACTCCAGGGAGTAAAGTCGCATCAGCATGAAGAACTCGTCCCGGTTTTTGAGAATTCCCAAGACATCCCTGCGTTAGCACGAAAAGTCAGTGCTCGCCTTCGGAAGCAGCCGAACATGCATGGATTTCTGCTAAGCGGACATGGTTTGTATACCTGGGGAAAAAGTGTGGCTGAGGCACGTCGCCATGTTGAAATTTTTGAATTTTTATTTGAAGTATACGGTCGCCTCCAGGGAGATCTCGCTTTACACATCGGTCAAAATTGCTAGCGTCAGGACATGGCATTGCTAAGAATACCCAAAGAAGATCTGGTCCTTTCTGAAAGGGAGGAAATCCAGAATAGGCTTAAAACTATTGGCATCGATTACGGCATATGGAAGACCGATCACGAGCTGTCTGAGAATCCATCGAATGAAGAAATCCTGGAGGCATATGCTCCGGATATTGAGCGCGCAAAAGAGGAGGGTGGTTACATGACTGCAGACGTCATCGCAGTGCAGTCGGACACACCGGGATTGGACGCCATGCTGGCAAAATTCAGCAGTGAACACTGGCACGATGAAGACGAAGTTCGTTTCATCATCGATGGAACCGGTGTGTTCCATTTTAATCCGGGAGACGACCAACCGGTGACGGCATTGGAAGTCACCGCTGGAGATTACATTCGCGTACCGCGCGGAACGCTTCACTGGTTCGATCTCTGTCAAGACCGCACAATCAAGGCGATTCGTTTGTTTCAGGATCCTTCAGGTTGGACGCCGCGCTATTCGGAGAGCGGAAAAGAAGCGAGCTTTCTGGAAGTATGCCTAGGTCCCACGTTCATTAGTTCCAACTAAGGAGTGTGAGTTCACCCCTCGAAATTGCCAGGGTCGTCCTGCTCGACATTGAAGGGACTACGACGCCAATCGATTTTGTCTACAAGACTTTGTTCCCATTTGCACGAGAGAGGATGGAGCGATTTGTAGTTGATCATATTGCACATCCTGAAGTCGAAACTGCGATCGCACTGTTGGAAGCGGATCACACGATAGAACCGGATACCGATAAACCGGATTGGGGTCGAACCCCAGAGAGGATTGCGCATTTTTCACTCTGGCTAATGGATCGGGATCGTAAATCGACAGGATTGAAAGCGCTTCAAGGTTTGATTTGGAAAGATGGCTATGGAACCGGCGAATTAAAGGCGACCCTCTATGACGATGTGGAACCGGCGATCCGGCGATGGGCTGAGGCAGGCAAGCGAGTATGCATCTATTCCTCAGGCAGCGTTCTGGCACAGAAACTCCTCTTTAGTCACACCACCTTTGGCAACTTGACCAACAAGCTCTCCGCTTACTTTGACACCACAACCGGACCGAAGCGTGAGTCTGAAAGTTATCGCAGCATTGCCGCGCAACTTGGAGTAGACTCTCATAAAATCTTTTTCCTATCGGACATCGTTCCCGAGCTGGACGCCGCCACCGAGGCCGGTTTGGATGTCGGCTTAGTCGTTCGAGATGATCCACCGGACAATCCAAGCAGCTATCAGGTCTTTAGAAATTTCGAAAATTTGTAGATTACCGAGTCGAATGAAAGTGAAGCATTCATCCGGGTTCCACCAGGCGGGAGGCTATTAGTCTGACTAGCCCACCTACACTCCTGATTCCAATTCAGACCATTATAAGAATTGACTTCGGCGTATGAAAACGTGAATCCTAACTCATCTTTCTAGAGCGTAGTTTGTGGAAGATATTATACACCAAAGGCGAATTTTATGAACAACCCCGATAACACACAGATTGTATGGACAGGTCGTTCGCCGAGCTTGATTGGCTAGTTTACAGCTTACTAGTTTAAATGAAGGTTGCCGCGAACGATACGATTTCGCGGCTTTTTTGTAGCCGCATTTTCACCGTTTGGATCTACATCAAGCGATGATAGATTTCACTAGCGCACATGAAGGCATGCCTTCCAGAGCAATCCATTTTCAGTCACTACTTTTATTAAAATGAATACAGATTTAATTTCACTAGGTTGGAACGAAACATTTCAACTTCATTTCGAAGCTATCAAGCAACCAAACCTGATTCCAGCAAGGCTCACACGTGAAAATCGGGGTCAATATATAATCCATTCGGGTGACAAAGAAAGGGTAGCCCGTCTGAGCGGAACGGTCAGGAAGAAAATGCAATCAAACGGCCTACAACCCATCGTGGGCGATTGGTTACTTGTTGAACCCAATCCGGTAAGTCCGGAATACGACATTCGTCATATCCTACCGCGAACAAGTCTTTTCGAACGCCAGGTGGCAGGTAAAGCCTCAGACTTTCAGTCGGTAGCCGCCAACTTTGATTACCTGTTTCTTCTGAGTGGATTGGATGGGGACTTTAATATAAATCGTATACAGCGTTATTTGAGCTTAGCCTGGAATTGTAATGCTCAGCCCGTTTTGATTTTAAATAAAATGGATCTGGTAGGTGACCTACAACCACTCCTTGCCGAAGCCAGAGAAGTAGCCCGAGACATTCCAATAAAAGCAATTAGCGCAATCGATCCTTCGAGCTTGAATTGCCTCGCTGAATTTTTCGGAGAAGGAAAGACCATTGCTCTACTTGGCTCTTCGGGTGTGGGAAAGTCATCCCTGATAAATGCGCTGCTCGGTGAAGAACGATTGGCGACTCAAGCAGTTCGCGACGAAGACAGTCGCGGACGCCACACTACGACCTGGAGGGAACTTGTTAAGACACCCAATGGGACTTTGCTTATCGACTTACCCGGGATGCGTGAGATGCAACTGACAGACGAAAGTAAAGGAATCAGTATAACCTTTTCAGACATTGAAAAGCTCGCCAAAACCTGTCGTTTCAGGAATTGCCAGCACACCGGAGAACCTGGATGCGCAATTGAAAAAGCCATCGATAACGGAATCTTGGATATTGATCGATATGAACAGTTTTTAAAGCTCAGTTTCGAAAATGCCCAGGTCCGAAAACGACGGGCCGCAAAGAAACAGCCAAAAAACCTTACCCAACAACAAAGACTGGATAAGGAAGAGTATTTTAAAGAAATCCATATCCAACTTCGAAAGAATGCCAAAGACCAAAGAAAGTTTTTCAACGACTAGGACTCCGGGACCATTGAATGCAAAAATCTTCATAGTAATCCCAGTCTTAATCGCAATTTTTGTAGCAACAATCACCTTGTTGAAAGCGGATAGAGAAAAGAATCGTGGTCTCACTTTCGGTTACTACGGCGACTTTAATGCAATCGTTCAATCCCTCGAACAGATGCCAGACATCGAAGTAGTTAAGGCGGGGGCAAATCATGATATCTTCCTTAAAAAATCGGGAGCCCAAAATATATAGAAATTGACACGTAGTATCATTATGATACTACCTCTTTATGCCAAAGAAAATCCGAGAACTTATATCCGCCCTTAAGAAGCGGGGATTTGTGGATAGAGGCGGAAAAGGAAGCCTCAGGAATTTTATACATGATCAAGGAATTCGAATAACCATTTCAGGACAGCCCGGTAGTGATGCAAAACGCTACCAAGAGCGGGCTGTAGATGAAGCTATAAGGAAAGTGAAAAATGAAAAAAAGAAGTGATGCCTACCTGAAGGTAGTGGAATGGAGTGAAGAGGACCAATGCTACATCGGGACTTCACCAGGTCTTATGCTTGGAGGTGTTCATGGGGCCACAGAAAACAAAGTATACGAAGAGTTATGCCAGGTGATTGACGAATGGGTGAACCAGTCTGATGCCAACGAAATTCCTCTTCCTGCTGATACTGCAGACAAAAAGTATAGTGGTAAATTTGTGATTCGAGTTGGAGAGAATACCCACAAAGCCCTTTCAATTCGAGCAATGCAAAAAGGTGAAAGCTTGAACTCATATTGCAAGAACGTTTTGGAAAAGAGCGGGGTGTGAATTAAGAATTACAACAACAGAAATGAGAAAACTCCGACTACTCCTGTATATAAGTTTAGATTCTAAGAATCAAGATCGTTAACAATCGGAAAGGATACCAGGACATCTTAAAAAGTGGAGACAAGCCGCTTTCTTTAAATCCGTGATACACCAGGACCAAGACAAAAAAGTGACATCATTGGCGATCTAAGCCGAACTTGCTCTCGCAATTTTGCTGTCCCATAAAGGATCGAAACAAAGATGATTGAATCCTTAGGGTTACTTTGAACATTAATGGCTTTCATTCCAATGCGGCTCCATGGTAACCCTATAACTCATATGACTCATCCCGCCTCAGAGTTGGAAAATAGCTGGTTCACCGTAGACATCCTGGATGACTCCTCCTTTGGTATCGGTGAGTATGGGCAGTGGATGAAAATTCATTCCTATTTGTTTATTGGGGATGAAAGAGCGGCGCTGGTTGATACCGGTCTCGGGGTGGGAAATATACGAACCATTGTCGATGCACTCACGAAATTACCCGTGGATGTCGTAACAACCCATGCTCACTGGGATCACACCGGAGGTCATCATTTATTCGAACGGTTTTCGGCCCACATTCTGGAACGCGACTGGATTGAGGACCGTGCCGATAAATACATTAAAAAGATCGGCCACTATTTAGTGAAAGAACCGTTTACCCAAGAACCTCCACCTGAGTTCGACCTAGAAAAATATAGACCGTTTCACGCGAAGGTAGAATCACTTCACTCGGATGGAGATGTCATTGAACTAGGAGGACGTCAGCTGGAAATCATCCACACGCCCGGTCATTCTCCGGGCCATGTATCCATCTTTGAAAAAAGAACTGGCTATTTGGTGACCGCTGATCTGCTTTACCGAGGCGTGCTTTTGGGAGGCTTGCAACATTCTGATCCAGAGGATTACCGCCGTTCACTGCACCGACTAAAAAAACTCCCCCACATCGGGAAACTGCTACCGGGCCACGGCCGACTGGATATTGACAACGATTTCCTGGATGAAGCAGTTGACGCGTTCGAAGAGCTCGCCGAAAAGGGTCTGCTCAAAAAAGGATCAGGCCTCCATGAGTTTAAGCGGTTGAAGGTGTCGCTTTAGAAAACAAGTATCATTCACTTTTTCTGTAGGAAGCTGCTTTAGCTGCGATTCGATTAACAAAGTGCCAACCTGGGGCTTGGCGTTCCCAGGAGAATCGCAGCTAAAGCAGCTTACATTTGGGAATCCAAAACTGTTCAAGAATGAGTATCCTAATTCACCAGTTTACAATCTGGCTCAACCGCTTTCCGATTTCCTCAGGAGTCCATCCGCCTTCTTCATTACTATCTGCTCCATGACTGGTCATCATGCGGTAGGAGAAAATGTGTTTTCCATGAATTCCAAACGTCATTCCACTGATGTCCTTGGCTTCATCGCTCGCGAGAAAAGCCACCATGGGAGAAATCGTTTCGGGGCCGATATCGTGATCGCCTGTCTCAGCTTTTTCTTTGAGTTGTGGAAGGTCGGTCAACATCCGTGTCATAGCCACAGGTGAGATGGCGTTCACATTGATGTGGTACTTCGCCAGCTCCCAGGAGGCGATTCGGGAGAGCATGTGAATGCCAGATTTTGCAGCTCCATAATTCGACTGTCCAAAGTTACCCAAAAGTCCCGAGGTGGATGAAGTATTGATAATCCGTCCGCCTTTACCCTGGTCGCGCATGACACGGCCGGCGGCTCTCAAGCAGGTGAATGTTCCGCGAAGGTGCACATTGATCACATCATCCCATTCGTCGTCAGTCATGTTCAGGATGGTGCGGTCTCTCAAGATGCCGGCGTTATTGACCAGGATGTCTATGCTGCCAAACGCATCTACCGCCGATTGAATTATTTTGTCTGCATTCTCACTTGATCCAACCGCATCTTTGTTCGCCACGGCTTCTCCGCCCGCATCCAGAATTTCCTGCACGACCAGATCCGCCGCATCACTGGATTCGGAACCGTCCCGGTTACAGCCCGGATCATTCACCAACACTTTTGCACCCAACTTTGCAAACAGGTGAGCATGTGAACGACCGATTCCCCCACCCGCTCCGGTGATAACTGCAATTTTTCCTTCGAGTAGTCTCATGATCTTTCTTGTGTTGAATTTTTCTCCTTCTGATAGGTAAGATTTTTCTGACCGTTCGGAATTTTAACTCATTGGTAAGCTTCAAAAGCAACTTCTAATTCAATCGCATGAACACTCAGGAAAGTTTTTCACTCACAAACAAACACGCCCTCGTAACCGGTGCCACCCGCGGAATTGGCTTGGCCATTGCAGAAGGTTTTCTGCAGTCGGGTGCCAAGGTCACTATTTGTGGCCGAAAAGAATCCGGCTTGCAGGAAGCACTCGCTCACTTGTCCGATTATGGCGATCAGGTATTTGGGACCACCGCTCACGTCGGAAAAGCAGAAGCCATAGAAAAGTTAATTGAGGAAGCCGAAGCAAAATTCGGAACCATCGATATTCTGGTAAACAACGCCGGGACAAATCCTTACTGGGGACCGATTGTCGATTCAGAAGATTGGGCCTGGGAAAAAACCATGGACGTAAATCTGACCGGACCCTATCGACTTTCGAAAGTCGCCGCCAAAAAAATGATCGCCAACGGCGGTGGATCCATAATCAACATCGCATCCATCGCCGGTTTATCCGCTTCGACCAATCAAGGTATTTATTGTGTTACGAAAGCAGCCCTTATCATGCTGACCAAAGCAATGGCCAAAGAGCTGGGTAAAGACAAAGTTCGGGTTAATTGCATTTGCCCGGGTGTCATCCGGACCCAACTGGCCACCTTTCTTAACGAAGAAGGAATAGAAGAAAAGATATCCTCGATGAAAGCGCTTCGTCGTATCGGAACAACCGACGAATTAGTGGGCGCTGCGGTTTATCTGGCATCAGAGGCGAGTAGCTTTACGACGGGCGCCACACTTCAAATCGATGGCGGGATGGTGATTTAGGACACTTCACCTGAAGGCGTGGTCTTACTAGTATCCGTTTCCGGCGGTAGAGCAGGAATGCTCTCGCCCTACCATTTTGACTGGTAACGGTAGGGCTACCTGCGTCCTCGCAGTGCCGGTTTCTTACCGTGGTCCCATCACTCCACACAAAGGAGGCTCCCATTCGAGTTCTTTGTGTTGGGCGATCATCTTATCTATTTTGATTCCCAATTCGGTGGGAAACGGCACAGGTTTCCGCAAAAGCAAATCAACGCTCGTACCTACCACTTCATAGGTTGCTGATAATCCCTTCTGAGTTTTATTCCACAGGAAATTCATCACATGAAAACGCTTTTCGTTCCTCGCGATAAATCGACTATACACTTCAATCTGGTGGCCGATACGCACTTCCCGTAGATAGCGAATGTGGGTTTCCATGGCGAACCTTCCCAATTGGCTATCATTGATGTGGTCAAGGCCGAAGCCCAATTGGCTATACAGTCCCAGCATCGCTTCACTGAAAAAGTGCGAATACCAGCTCACATTCATGTGGCCCATCACATCCATATAACTTTCCGGAACCTCCGCTTCCAAGGTCTTCGGAAGTTTCGTCAGATCAACGTCCGGAAATTCAGCCATGCTGTTCGATTAATCGGAAACGTGAACCAGTTGCTTCCCGATATTGTCCCCATGGAAAAGACCGATAAATGCCTTGGGTGCATTTTCGAGTCCTTCGATGACGTTTTCCCGGTACTTAATTTTCCCGGAACCAACCCACTCGGTAAGATCCTTCATCGCCTCTGGAAAGCGGTCATAATAATCAAAAACCAGGAAGCCCTGGATGGTGGCCCGCTTGGGGATCAGATTCCATAAAAATCTCGGCCCCATTTCAGCCTCTTCTGAATTATACATCGAAATCTGGCCGCAAATGGCGATATGAGAATTGAGAGCCAGCAGTGGAAATACGGCATCAGTGATAGGTCCACCCACGTTATCAAAATAACCGTTGATGCCATCGGGACAATGTTTCGCCAAATCTTTGACCAAGTGTTCCGATGTTTTGTAATTGATTCCCGCATCGAATCCGAGTTCTTCCGTGATCCACTTCACCTTCTCATCGCTGCCTGCGATCCCGACCACCCGGCAGCCTTTGATTTTAGCAATCTGTCCGACTACTGAGCCAACCGCGCCAGCAGCACCGGATACGACGATAGTATCGCCTTCCTTCGCTTTACATACGTCAAGCAGTCCAAAGTATGCTGTTTCGCCGACCATTCCCAGGACGTGTAAGCCAGTGGAGATCGGAGCAGAAGTAACATCGATTCTTCGAAGTCCTTTTCCATCACAAATGGCATATTCCTGCCAACCAAGACGGGCTGCAACGATGGCACCGGCATGATACTTTGAATTTCTCGATCCTTCAACACGCGCAACAATTTCCCCGGTCATCACCTCGCCGATGCCAACCGGATCAGCGTAGGATTTTCGATCACTCATACGACCGCGCATATAGGGGTCTACCGATAGGTATAAAGTCTTCAATAGAACTTCTCCTTCTTCTATATCTCGAAGCACTTCTTCCTCCAAACGGAAATCACTTTCCGATACCATGCCTTCCGGACGGGAGGCTAAAACTATTTTTCGATTAACGATGGCCATATTTTTTCCAAATTAATTGCACAACTCAAACAAGCCAGCAGCACCTTGGCCGCCACCGATGCACATCGTAACAACTCCATAACGCGTGCCCCTTCTTTGCATCTCGTTGCCTATGGTGCCTACAAGACGAGAACCCGTCATTCCAAAAGGATGACCGATTGAAATGGACCCACCGTTCACATTCAGCCGGTCCATCGGAATACCCAACTGGTCGCGACAGTAAATAACCTGAACCGCAAATGCTTCATTCAGCTCCCACAATCCTATGTCGTCCACGGTGAGACCATGACGTTTCAACAATTTTGGAACGGCAAACACAGGACCAATTCCCATCTCATCGGGTTCACAACCCGCCACGGCAAATCCACGAAAGGCAATCTTGGGCTTAAGACCCAAGGCTTCCGCTTTTTCACGGGACATTAATAAGTTTACCGAAGCTCCGTCAGACATCTGGGAGGCGTTTCCCGGAGTGACACTACCGTTTCCACTTTCTTTATCAAAATAGGGCTTAAGACCGAGCAGGCCTTCAAGTGTGGTGTCAGGGCGGTTGCATTCGTCACGAACCAAATCATGTTCTTCAGTTCCGGCTACTTCCCCGGTCGCTTTGTCGAGGATCGCCCGAGTCACGTGCATGGGCGCAAGTTCTTCATCCAGCAGGCCATCTTGTTGAGCTTTGGCTGTACGTTGCTGGCTTGCCAGTGAGTATTCGTCCTGTTCTTGGCGAGAAATGTTATAGCGTTTGGCAACCACTTCGGCCGTGTCGCCCATTACCATATAGATACCAGGAAAATTTTCCATCACCCATGGATTTGGTTCAGACCTTTTCCTTGGAATTTGGGTAATACTCTCGACTCCTCCTCCTATCGCCACGTCCGCGCCCTCTATCATGATATGATGCGCTGCCATCGCAACCGCCTGTAGCCCTGATGAGCAAAAGCGGTTAACCGTCGTCGCAGCCACACTTCTTGGAAGTCCGGAACGAACCGCGGCCACACGAGCCACATTATTTCCTTGGTTTCCTTCCGGAGTTGCACATCCTATAATCACGTCCTCGATCTCTGCTGGATCAAGACCAGGTGCCTTTTCAAGGCAGCTGTTAATACAGTGGGCGAGTATGTCATCTGGGCGAGTCATATTCAATGATCCGCGGAAGGATTTGGCTAATGGGGTACGTGCTGTGGCTACTAATACGACTTCTTTCATAGTATCCGCGTTTTTACCGACCGTTCGGTAGAATTCAAGCTTGAAGTTTCACAAAACTAAATAAACATGGATCATTCAAGTTCACTTCTACCCCGGCAATTCGCCTAAAAGATTAAATTCCAGCATCCATGCCAGCCACACCTGCAGTTTCCAAAGAGCCACCTTCAAGCAACTCCGAAAAACGAGCTGCCCAAATCTTTCGCGTCGCTGCCGAGCTCATTCAAGAGAAAGGCTATGATGCGACCTCGATGAACGATATCGCGAAGAAATTGAAGCTTACGAAAGCAGGCCTCTATTACTACATCAACGGCAAGAACGACCTGTTGTACTCCATCATTAAGTTCGGTATGCAAAACCTGGAAGATCATGTCATTGCGCCGTGCCGCGAAATCGCGGATCCAGAAGAACGACTCCGTCAAATTATTGAAAGACATACTGTGCTAATAATGGATTTAGGCGGTGCCTTAACCATACTGTCAGACGAAGTCCAAAGCTTACCAGCGGCCAATCGAAAAAAAATCACCGATTTAAAACGTGGTTACCTGGAATTCGTGCGCAAAACACTAAATGAGTTAAAAGCCCAGAAGAAGATGTGCTCGTTAAACGCTGATATTGCAGCCATGAATTTATTTGCCGTCATTCTCGGCGTGGCACGCTGGTACAACCCAAAGAAGGGTTGGACCAGTAAACGCATTTCCAAAGAAGCCTCAAAATTTATTATGGGAGCGGTATTGAAATGAAAGGGGAGATTCTGAGATTCCAAGATTCTGAGCTTCGCTCGAAGACAACAACATCGGCCATAAAACCGGAAAGAATCCTGCCTCATTTCCCCCATTCATCAAAAATAGTTAAAACTAAGCATCTTCGAAACTAATTAACCATGAACATCCTCGTTTGTCTAAAACAGATTCTGGATCCCGAAGTGCCGGTGCGCGATTTCGCTATCGATAGTTCGGGCTTAAAAGCTAACCCGGCTTGCGCGAACCAGGTCACCAACATTTTTTGTGAAAATGCCTTGGAAACTGCATTAAAGTTGAAGGATCTTGGTGAAGGAAAAATAACCGTTCTGTCGTTTGGTCCAGATTCCATTGAAGACACCTTGAGAAAGGGATTGGCCATGAAAGCGGACGAGGCGTTCATGGTGCTGAATAATTCTGGTCAACTCCCGGATTCAGCCGTCACAGCCAAAGTGCTGGCCGCAGCCATCCGGAAAATGGAGCCTTTCGATCTCATCCTTGTCGGTCGAGAGTCCGGCGATTGGGGAGCGGGTCAAACAGGCGGCATTCTAGCAGAAGAACTGGGACTTCCTTTTACGGCCTTTGTCGATGAGGTTTCGCAAGACGGCACCGATCAACTGATCTTCCGCCAGCAAACTGATTCAGGTTGGCAAAAGTTCTCAAGCCCCAAACCGTCCGTAGCTTCGATAACCAACAGTGACCACAACCTACCTCGCATTCCCAAAACAAGGGACATCATCATGGCGAACCGCAAGGAAGTGACCAGTTGGTCTCTTGAAGACGTGGGGATGTCGTCCGAAGAACTCTCAGCCAATCACCTAAAGGCCCGTGTCCGACAACTCTCGATTCCTGAACAGAAAAGTAACTGCGAGTTTATCGAGGGAGATTCCATGGAAGAAAAAATACAAAAACTGGCGCACAAAATTGCCGCAATCGCACGATCTGTTTAGAAAGCCATGAGTGAGGAAAATTCAATTATTTTAACGGCTGTTCTTACATCTGAGCTAGACTCAGGAACGGCAGGTTTATTAGGAGCGGGTCAACGCCTCTCACGCGACAGCGGTTGTGAACATGTTGTGGTGGCCTGCGGAGGTACCGATAGTGCATTTATCGCTCAACTGAGTAAGCATGCGGACCGTGTCATCACCGCTGATTCAACAGAGCTTTCCAGCGGACACCCAGAAGTATGGTTAAACTACATTGCCAGGGTTGGCGCTGAACAAAAGCCAGAAGCCATTCTCTTGGCAAACGATACCGCGAGCCAGGAGATCACGCCGCGCTTGGCCCATCGACTGGGAGGCTCATCGATCGGAGACGCACAGGCCGTCAATTCTATAGATGGAAGCATTCGTGTTACCCGCTCCGTTTATGGCGGCAAGGCAGTCGCGGAAATCGAACTCACAGCCAGCCCGGCGGTCGTTTGGGTTCGAGCACAGTCGATGGATCCTGCTGAAGCCAAAGATACTTCAGGAACGATTGTCTCAACGAGTCTGGATACCCTTCCTGTTTCTTTGACTCAGCTTGTAGAAACTCATGAAGAAGAAACAGAGGGCCAACGACTTGAAGAAGCACAAATCATTGTGTCCGGCGGTCGTGGTCTCGGTGGGCCTGAACCGTTTGAAGATCTCGTTGCCCTGGCAAAAGTATTGAAGGCACAAAACTCCGCTTCCCGAGCAGCCTGCGATCTGGGTTGGGTACCTCACTCGTGGCAGGTTGGCCAAACGGGCAAAAAGGTGGCACCACAACTTTATCTGGCGGTGGCGATTTCAGGCGCGAGTCAGCACATGATGGGCATTGCCGACTCAAAAGCAATTGCTGCGATAAATACGGATCCAGATGCCCCCATTTTTAAACACTGCAAATTTGGATTGGTAGAGGATTACAAAAACGTAATTGGACCTTTAAAAGAGAAACTGACCGAGCTTCTGAAATGAATTCTGCTGAAGCAACGCGCGAAGTCCTTTGGAATATTTCCTATGGATGGATCATGTACGCGTTGCTTGTTCCAACGGCGGCAATCGGCTTTTACGGAGTTTGGCGGCGTTATAAATCCTGGAAACAGGGGCTGCCGGCAGAGGGACGCCTGGACCGTCCGGCGGAGCGATTGAAGCATCTCTGGAATCATGCATTACTGCAAAGGCGGAATCTTCGTCAGCGCTATGCAGGAATCTTCCACGCGATGATCTTTTGGGGATTCATTACCCTCACTATGGCCACAACGGTGGTGATGATCGATCACGACTTCGGAATCCCGATTATGCGCGGTGCATTTTACCTGTATTTTCAATCGTTGTTTGTAGATGTCCTCGGACTCCTGGCCTTAATCGGAGTTGGACTGGCCGGCTACCGACGTTGGAAAACCAAGCCTGCCAAATTGGTTTATACGGACGAGGCTTCATGGATTTTGATAGGTGGTGGAGTCATACTCGCAACAGGATTTCTCTTGGAAGGCTGGCGCATTGTTGTGACCCAAGATCCATGGGGAGCCTGGTCACCGGTAGGCTACGCGACAGGAGCGGTGTTTGCCAAATTCTTCAGCGTCGAAATGTTAAGCCAGCTGCACTTATTGTGTTGGTGGTTTCACCTGGTTCTTGTTTTTGCGTTTATGGCCTGGGCGCCCTACACCAAGATGCTGCATCCCCTCACTTCGGCACTGAATATCTACGCCGCTAACCTTGGGCCTGTTGGAGGCTCCTTGAAGACGATTGATTTCGATACGGCCGAGAGTTTTGGCGTAAACCAGTTGAAGCAATTTACCTGGAAGGATTTGCTTGATTTGGATGCCTGCACCGAGTGCGGCCGCTGCACGGACGCCTGTCCCGCCAATACGGTTGGCAAGAAGCTATCTCCACGCGATATCATATTGGACTTACGGGGCTGGTTACACAAAGGAACGAACGGCGATTTCAGTTTAATCGGATCGACCGATGCCTTGCAATCCGATCGACTTTTCGAATGCACCAGCTGTGCCGCCTGCGTGGAGGCTTGCCCGGTTTCCATCGAACAATTACCAAAGATTGTCGACATGCGGCGTTATCAAGTGATGGAGGAAGCCGAGTTTCCTGAAACGATGCAGGCCGCCGTTAACTCAATGGAAGAGCGTCAGCATCCATACACAGGAACCCAATTTTCACGGTCGGACTGGATGGAAGAATTGGACATTCCACACGCTAGTGAAATCGATGATGCGGAAATCCTAGTGTGGGCGGGATGCGGAACCTCTCTGGTTGAACGTAATCAGAAGTCCATTCGCTCCCTGGCCCAACTGTTGAAAAAAGCCGGAGTTAAGTTCTCAGTCCTGGGACGCGATGAAAAATGCACCGGCGATGTGGCACGCCGTATCGGCAATGAGTTTCTTTTCGAATCTCTAGCCAAGGAAAACATCGAAAGTTTCAAGAAGCACAAGGTAAAGAAAGTGGTCACCGCTTGTCCCCATTGTTTTAATACCTTCCGCAATGAGTATCCTCAGCTCGGGGCCGATTTTGAAACCTTTCATCACAGCGAATTCTTGGGAGAACTACTAAAGTCGGGCCGTCTGAAGATTACCGAGGCTTCCGAACGTAAGATCACTTTTCATGATCCTTGTTATTTGAGCCGACACAATGGAATAACTGACGAACCTCGAGACCTATTGAAGGGCACCAGCTCCGAGCCAATGACAGAGCTCCGACGGAATAAGAAGAACAGTTTTTGCTGCGGTGGAGGCGGAGGAATGAGCTTTGTCGATGAACCGGCGGACAAACGTGTAAACCGCGAACGCGCAGAAGAGATTTTGGAAACTGATGTCGATACCGTTGCGGTAGGTTGCCCCTTTTGCACCACCATGATGGAAGACGGCATCAACGCAACCAAAGGCGATCGTAAGATCGAAGTCAAAGAGCTTGCCGAGCTTTTGAACGAAGTCACCTCCTAGAAAGATGAACTTTGAAAGAAACATTTAAAAACCTTCAATAATCAATTACACCCAATATATATCATGGATCTAAATCTGACAGAAAGCGAACAGCAGTTCCGCGATGAACTTCGCGCGTGGCTGAAAGAAAATCTCCCCGAAAAGCCATTCAAGGCAAAGAATGATCACGACCCCGATTACTGGAACAACCTCAGAGCCTGGCAAAATAAAATGTTCGAAGGAGGTTGGGCAGGAGTAACCTGGCCTAAAGAATTCGGCGGAAGAGGCACTACCCCTATAGAGGCGGGAATTTATATGGAGGAAATGGCCGCCTTCGACGCCCCGGAACGTGTCGGAACAATCGGAGAAGGACTAATCGGTCCAACCATAATGGCCGAGGGCAGCGAAGAACAAAAAGAGTTCTTCCTTCCCCGGATTCTGAACGGAACGCACATTTGGTGTCAGGGATTTTCAGAACCAAACTCTGGGAGTGATGTTGCATCACTGGGGACCAAGGCTGTCCGGGAAGGAGATGAATTTATCGTAAACGGTCAAAAGATTTGGACCAGTTATGCGGCAGAGGCCGACTGGTGTTTACTGCTCGTCCGAACTGATAACGATGTTCCCAAGCACAAGGGAATCAGTGCATTACTCGTCGATATGAAGAGCGAAGGCGTATCCGTCAGACCTCTCCGCCAAATGTCTGGTGAATCTGCTTTCAACGAAATGTTTTTTACCAACGTCCGCGTGCCGGCAAAAAACCTGATCGGCGAACTCAACGATGGATGGCGAATCACCATTACCACTTTAATGAATGAGCGAACCAATCTTGGTTCATCCTTTTATATTCGGTTCAAGAAAAGCCTGGATTCGTTGATCCAGCTCATGAAGGAAAGAAAATCGGGTGGGAAACGCTTGATTGATGATCCGATCAACCGCCAAAAAATCGGGCAAATTTATACCGAGTTGGAGATTTTCAAACTAACCACGAATCGGGCTTTGTCTAAAATCACCAACAACGCCACACCAGGTCCCGAAGGATCAATTTTGAAGATCTTTTGGAGCGAAATGAATCAGCGCTTCGTGCAGGCCGCTATGGAAATACTCGGCGACGCAGCGCAACTTCACGATTTCGAAGACGGTTTTTGGGCGCACGCCTACCTACGTTCCCGAGGTAACACCATCGAAGCCGGCACCAGCGAAATCCAACGAAACATTATTGCTCAACGTGTTCTGGGACTGCCTCGCAGCTATTAACCAAGATTCTGAGATTCCAAGGAGCTAAGATTCTAAGAATACAAGAAAGGAAATATTATGAAGAAAAAAGGAATACAGACATATCGGGACTTAATCGTTTGGCAAAAATCTTTGGTGTTGGTAACATCCGTTTACCAAGCTACAAAAGATTTTCCATCAACCGAAATTTACGGACTCACATCGCAGATCCGACGTTCGGCTGTTTCCATTCCAAGTAACATCGCCGAAGGATACGGCAGGAAGTCAAATAAGGATTTTATACGGTTCCTCCAGATTTCGAAAGGCTCACTATTCGAGTTGCAAACCCAATGGGAAATATCAAGCAACTTACGATATTTGGAAAAAGGCGTTCTTAATGTATTTAATGCATCCACACTCGAAATTGAAAAAATGCTTAGCTCATTGATTTCCAAAATTCGTACCAATTCCGATAATGCAAACTAGCAAATATACTTACATTCTCAAATACTTAGAAACTAAATACCTCAGCAACTAAGAATCTATAATGACATGAATTTTGATCTATCTAAAACCCAAAAAATGTTGCAGGAATCTGCACGGACTTTCTTCCAACGGGAGTGCCCGATAACGAAGGTACGCGAAGTAATAGAATCCGAGCACGGAAATGATAAAGCACTCTGGAAGGGCGTAGCCGAACAGGGATGGACGGGATTGACGCTACCTGAAGGTTATGACGGCCTGGACCTGAGTCTCGTTGACCTGGCTGCCGTAGCGGAGGAAATGGGCCGAGCTTGTTTTCCATCACCCTTTATCGCATCCACCTGGGCTGCGTCTCTGATTGAGGCTTCCGGAAACGAGGAGCTTAAAGGAAAATTACTGCCTGGCCTGGCGCTGGGTGAATCGATCGCAACCGTTGCTATGCTGGAAGAGGGTTCCAACTGGGATTCGTCGACCGTTCAACTAAGTGCTGAAGCAGGTGACTCCGGTTTAGTTCTATCTGGTTCAAAAATCCTCGTCCTCGATGCAGCTTCGGCAAACACGATTCTGGTCGTTGCTCGACAAGGCGACGATTTAATCGTTGCTGCCGTGGATAGTTCGGCCGAAGGAATCACCATAAGCGCGACTTCAGGAATGGACCTCACTCGCCGTTACTATCAGGTCGATTTTGACAAGGTAGGTGCGCAAGTTTTAGTAAATGGAGTGGCAGCGGAAAACGCCCTAAAACGTTCAATGCAAGTCGGAATTATCGTCGCTTGTGCTGACATGCTCGGAGGAATGGAGTGGACGCTAAAAACAACGGTCGAATACGCACGTACCAGGCAGCAGTTTGATAAGCCCATTGGTTCATACCAAGCCGTGCAACACCAGTGCGCGGATATGTTACTGGCAAATGAAAGCGCGCGATCAGCCACCTACTATGCCGCCTGGGCTTTGAGTGAAAACGACCCTGCTGCCGACGAAGCGATCAGCATTGCCAAGGCCTATTGTTCAGAAGCCGCTCGCCTGGTGGGTAACTCGGGCATTCAAATTCACGGAGGTATAGGCTTCACATGGGAGCATGATCTTCACTTGTATTACAAACGGGCCAAATCGAATGAGCTTCTTTTTGGTGATCAATCCTATCATCGGGAACTTCTTGCTCAGCTCATCTTAGACGAATAATCTAATCTCAAACTGAATGAACAATGCCTTACTGATTACACTGCAGACGGCAGAGCAAGGATGCTCTAGCCCTACCATTCTGCACAAAAAGGCAGGGCGACTACGTCCTCGCAGTGCCGAGTCGAGGACGTGGTCTTGTCGAAAAACTAATTCTTTCTTTGTCACTTTTTTAATTCAATAAGATCCTAATCTCTTCTCTTTCAGTTTAACCCCAAATATTTGTCAATTGAACGCAGGACAACTAGCTTACGAAAACCTGGAGCGGTATGGTGAATACACTTGCCTGTATTTTGAAGGAGAGAGCTATACCAACATAGAACGCATGCACTATGCACAATGCCTGGCGTCAGTATTGCGTGGGAAGGGAGTGAAACCAGGCGATGTCGTGGCGGTTACCATGAATAACTGCCCAGAAGTAACATCTGCGTTCCAGGCTGCCTGGATTATCGGGGCTGTCATACTTCCCATTATGCCTCAGTTGGTTGCGTGCGAGCTGAACTATATTTTGGAACACTCCGAAGCGCGCCTGATTATAACCTCGGAAGAGTTGACCGCGAAAGTTGTGGAAGCAGCGAAAGGGTTAACAAGCTTGGAGCATATTCTGGTTACCGGAAATTGCGAAACTGAGCCAGCAAAAGATATACGGGAGGAGATCGAGGCAGCTTCACCTATTGAGGGATTACATGACCGAGCTTCCGACGATTTGGCTCTATTAGTCTATACTTCCGGCACTACCGGAAAGCCAAAAGGTGTGATGCAAAGTCATTACAATATCATTTCCAACGCGGAAGCTGGCGAACACCTTCTGATGACTGAGCCTAAAACCGTGACCCTAAACGTTCTTCCTCTGGCTCACGTTTATGGTGTGCTTATGATGAACATTGGAAGTTTAGTGGGGACCGTTAACGTGCTTCATCCGCAATTCGAAACCAAAAAAGTGTTCGAGGACATTGAGAAATTTCGCGTGCAGAGGATCAGCTTCGTTCCGACCATGTTTTCCTATCTGATCAATTTTCCAGATTTCGATAAGTATGATGTTTCCTCACTGGAACGAGTAAATTCCGGTGGCGCTCCACTACCGGATGAAGTGCGATTGGAATTTGAAGAGAAGTTCAACTGCGTGGTCACTGAAGGATGGGGACAATCGGAATCCACCTGTGTCATTTCTTCCTATCGTGAAGGAGAAGCCTTTCGTCCAGGATCTGCCGGTCGTGTAGTCGATGGAGTTGAAATTTGCGTTCAGGATGACAATAATGAAATTATTCCAACCGGCAGCACTGGCGAATTTTGCATAAAGGCTCCCTTTGTCATGAAGGGTTATTGGAAAAACGAGGAGGCTACCCGCAATACCATCATTGGTGGATGGCTCCATACCGGTGACATTGGCCACCTGGATGAAGATGGATATATTTTTATAACCGATCGAAAGAAGGACCTTATCATTAAAGGTGGTGAAAACATATCACCCAGAGAAATTGAGGAAGCCATATATCGACATCCTTCGGTAGCTGAATGTGCGGTGGTCGGCATCCCATGTAAAAAATTTGGCGAGGACATTTGCGCAGCAATTGCTCTGAGAAAGGGAGCTAAAGCTTCACAAGATGAAATCATCGAGCACACCAAATATTTCCTCAACAAATTCAAAGCACCAAGCCGTGTGTTTTTCCTCGATGAACTTCCCAAAAGCTCGGTCGGAAAACTACTTAAACGGGAAGTAAGAAAAATCGTTCTTCCTCTGCTGGAGGAATGATATCACCAACACCTTCCAAGAATTAAATTATGTCTCTAAAAAATAAAACACTTCTGATAAGTGGTGCCAGTCGGGGAATCGGCAAGGCTATCGCATTACGCGCGGCCCAAGATGGGGCAAATATAGCTGTGGTCGCCAAAACAGTGAAGCCTCACCCAAAACTGGAAGGAACGATTTACACGGCTGTCGATGAAATCAATGCCGCCGGAGGTCGAGGCTTGGCGTGTCAGGCAGACATTCGAGATGAAGAACAAGTGGCAGCCGCTGTGGAAAAAACAGTCGGTGAGTTCGGCGGCATCGACATTGTAGTGAACAATGCGAGCGCGATCCAACTGACCGGCACTTTGGACACGGCGATGAAGCGTTATGATCTGATGCATTCGGTGAATGTTCGTGGCACCTATCTTCTGACTCAAAAATGCCTTCCCTATTTATTAAAAGCAGACAATCCACACATCCTTACTATCTCACCTCCATTGAACCTCGAAGCGAAATGGTTTGGTCCGCACGTCGCCTATACCATGTCCAAATTTGGAATGAGTTTATGCATACTCGGATTTGCCGAAGAGTTTCGCAAACAGGGAGTGGCGGCGAATGCACTCTGGCCAAAAACCACCATCGCGACCGCTGCCATTCAAAATCTACTCGGGGGAGATGAACTAATGAAACGCAGCCGAAAACCGAGTATGATGGGCGATGCGGCTTATGCCATTATTACCCGTGACAGTCGTGATTGCACCGGCAATTTTTTCATCGACGAAGAGGCGCTGGCACAAGCTGGAATTACCGATCTAGACGATTATGCAGTGGAGAAAGGCGCAGAACTAGCCCCGGACTTTTTTGTGTGAAATCTATTCGGCAGCAAGCTACCTCCTACACCTCGAATCGCTTTCTAAATTGTAGGAGGTAGCTTGCTGCCGATCGGGATGTTTCCTTTTGTCACTATATTATCCCTGCCCTTCCCGCTGCACCCAGGCGCGCAAATCCCAGGGTTCATAGAGTGTCCAGATGTAATCAGTGCAGGCGGTCTCCCGAAGTTCATGAAAATTCTGCTTGTCTGCCTCGTCGATAAACTTCTGAAACACTGCTTCGCTGGGAAACTCTACTACGATAAAATATTCTCGGGATTGATCCTCATGCAGACGACGAATGGGTTTCCATCCAGAAGAGACAACTTTGCCTCCCAATCCATAAATTATTTTTCCAGCCTTAACGCTATAGTCCCGGTATTGATCCTCCTTGCCAGGCAGGAAATTAAAAACATTGAGTGCGTAGATCATAGTTCGAAGTGTTGAGAAAAGGTTTTATTAGAAAAAATCATTTATTCCTCCAATGCTAGCGTTTAATTCATCCGCTTGCATGGAAAAGGATTGGCATTCACTCATATCTAAGGATTAACTCTGTGTGGTTAATTTTCTAATACGCCCTGAACCCACACTATCTAAATTTCCAACCTCAGATCACCCTATGTCACAATTAAACGGAAAGACAGCCCTGGTTACGGGCGGCGGAACTGGTATCGGCGAAGCCATCGCAATCGACTTGGCGAAGGCCGGAGTGGAAGTCACTATTTGCGGCCGGCGTGCTGCACCTCTTGAAGATACGCTTGGCAAAATTACTGCAACCGGAGGCAAAGGCAGATTTTTCGTGACGGACATGACCGATCCGGAAGATATCGAGAAGCTTGCCAAAAATATTCTCGATCGAGGCGGAGTCGACATCCTGATCAACAATGCCGGATTCAGCTCAAAGGTCCGCAGCGCCCGCTTCATCGGCGCAGACGAATGGCGCGCAGTAATGGACGTCAACACCATGGGACCTGCAATCCTCACTCGCCATCTGCTCGATTCAATCATTGAGAAAGGTGCCGGAGATATCGTGATGATCTCTTCGATGGCGGCGTTAAAACCAAACATTCTAGCCGGAGTTGCCTATAGTGCTGCAAAGGTCGCGGCCAAAGCGTACATGGACGTTTTGCAGCAGGAAGTTAAAAAATATGGCATACGCTGCTTGACCGTCTATCCGGGCGAAGTGGACACGCCTATTTTGATCAATCGCGCGTTGGTGCCGGGTGAAGTAGAACGCGCACTGATGATGCAACCAGAAGATATCTCAGCTGCCGTGATGATGGCGTTATCGCTTCCGCATCGAGCCACCGTCGCGGAAATAGCAATCACTGCAACTGTTCAGCGTGATATGAGCGCAGACGTAGAAGCTGCCCTGAGCAAACAAACACCTGACGGCTAAACATGCCAAGAATAGTACAAATAGAAACAAGAGGCCGCTATCGAATCTTTTCCGATGCAACCACACGATGGAACGATAACGATCTCCACGGACACCTCAACAATGCGGTCTACAATGCCTGGATGGATACAGCCGTAACTGATCGATTTCGCGAATTCCTGCCAGGCTATCCCAACACACCTATCATGCCTGTAGCCGCGGAAACACAATTTACATTTCATCGCCCAATCACTCATCCAGCTGAGGTTGAAACGGGATTCCGGGTTAATCGACTTGGTAACAGTTCGGTCATCAGTGGCGTAGGTATTTTTCTACGCGGCGAATCGGAAGCAGCAGCTTGGGGTCATATTGTTCATGTCTGGGTTGAAAGGAAGACTAACAAACCTGTTCCTATGCCCGATATTGTTCGATGCGGACTATTGCCATTAGTTGTGGAAGGAATCTCTGGCTCGGTGTCGTGACTATTAATCCCCTCGAAAAGCTGGGCACCAGGCCCTAAATCACCGATCCAGGAACAACAGCTCGCTCGGCGATCGAACCCTACGCTTTTCGATAATATTGAGGTCAGGCAGGAATCAATCCAACCCGCTGACTGCTTTAATTTCCAAATAATCTTCAAAGCCATGCGCACCCCATTCGCGGCCATTGCCAGATTGTTTATATCCGCCGAAGGGCGTAAAACGATCACCCGCTTCACCGTTGATATTAATATTCCCAGCCCGAATTTTTGACGCGATATATCGAACGCGTTCCTTATCTTGACCCTGGATATAACCGGCCAATCCATAGGGTGTGTCGTTAGCTATTTCAATGGCCTCTTCATCAGATGAATAAGGCAATATCGAAAGCACGGGTCCGAAAATTTCTTCCTTCGCAATGGTCATACTGTTGTCGACATGACTAAAGACAGTCGGCTTAACAAAATATCCACGGTCGAGTCCTTCAGGTTTACCAACACCTCCGCAGACCAGGGTTGCTCCTTCTGCAATACCCTTCCCGATCAAGTCTTGTACCTTCTTAAATTGTACTTCACTCACCAGTGGACCCATGGTGGTCGTTTCTGAATTTGGATCCCCAACGGAAACCTTTGCGGCAGCCTTTCTTGCGATTTCAGCCGCCAGCTCCATTTTTTCGGCCGGGACCAACATTCGCGTCGGAGCGTTACAGGATTGGCCGGTGTTATTAAAAACACCAAAGGCTCCACGTTTAACCGCTTGCTCAAAACCGTCGTCATTAAGAATAATGTTGGCGGATTTTCCACCGAGTTCCTGAGTAACCCGTTTAATGGTTGGCGCTGCATTCTGAGCAACCAAGGACCCTGCGCGTGTCGATCCGGTAAACGACACCATATCGACACCTGGATGACAGGAGAGCATGGTACCAACACCCGGCCCGTCGCCGTTGACCAAATTAAACACACCAGCGGGAACACCTGCCTTATCCATAATCTCGGCGAAGATGTAAGCAGACAATGGGGCAATTTCCGAAGGCTTTAAAACCATTGTGCAACCGGTGGCTAATGCCGGTGCCACTTTACACGTGACCTGGTTCATCGGCCAGTTCCAGGGAGTAATCAACCCACAAACACCAATGGGTTCTTTGTAGACGCGACTATTTCCAACTTGCTCTTCAAACGCGTATTCTTTTAGCACAGTCAAGGCAGTCATGAGATGTCCCAGACCAGCCCCGGTTTGTGCTTTTTCAGACAAAGATTTTGGCGCACCCATTTCCTCACTAATGGCCGCTGCAATGTCGTTATATCGATTTTTGTATTCGGCGATAATAGCTTCAAACAACTCGATACGCTCTTCGCGCGAACTACTACCGTAAGACTTAAATGCCGTTCGAGCTGCACTCACCGCCGCATCGACATCCGCTTGGCCGCCCAATGAAATCTGCGCACAAACTGTTTCTGTGGCTGGGTTAAGAACATCAAAGGATCTACTTTCAGTAGGTGTGACCCACTCGCCGTTGATATAAAATTTTGTGTAGTTTCGCATATAGGGATTCCTTTTAGTGATTTCAACTCACGTTTGCCGCAATAGCAGGTCGGAGCAAATCAATTTGAAGATGGTGGCCAATTGTTACAAAGGGATTCAGGACCGACCTTGAAAACCTAAACAATTCGATCGCCATTACACTACTCGACAATTGACAACCCAGCAATGAACAAACAGAAAAAGCCATGTTTGATTTGACCGACCGCATAGCCCTTTTAACTGGATCATCAAGAGGAATGGGAGCCGCAATGGCCGAAGGCCTGGCCGAACAGGGCGCCAAGGTCGTGATCTCCAGCCGCAATTTGGAGGCCTGTGAAACAACCGCTCAAGCGATTAACGAAAAGCTAGGTCGAGAGGCCGCTGTTGCCATAGCCTGCAACGCAGGTTACAAGGAGCAGCTTCAAAGTCTGGTAGACGAAACCCACAACCGACTTGGAAAAATAGACATCCTCGTTGGCAACGCTGGGGTGAATCCCTACTACGGTCCAATGGGCGACATTCCGGATGAAGCGTACGAAAAGACTTTAAAAACCAATGTTCAGTCGAATCTCTGGCTCTGTAAAATGGTCAAAGCGGACATGGAAGAAAAGAAACGTGGATCGATTTTACTGACCGCGTCGGTTGGTGCGTTTGGTCCGTCCACGACCTTGGGAACCTATGGTATGTCGAAGATGGCGGTGATTTCCCTGGTTCGAAATTTAGCTGCCGAATGGGGACCACTCGGTATCCGCGTCAACGCGCTCTGTCCCGCTTTGGTCAAAACCGATTTTGCCAAAGCGCTTTGGGATAACCCGGGGGCCGCACAGAAAGTTATCGATCAAACACCCTTACGTCGTTTGGGGGAAGCGGATGACTTTAAAGGAATAGCAGCATTCATTGGTTCGGACGAAGCCAGTTGGATTACCGGACAGGCGCTCACGATCTGCGGCGGCACGCATATGTTTAAGTAGCTGGAAGTGCCCTCGCTATAACTTATACACGAAATCGCGTGGTTGATTAAATTCTTAGAACTTATGGCGGCAGAGCAGGGCTCCCATGTCATCTACCAATTAAGCTGAGAGTGGCAGGGCTACGGCGTCCTCGCAGCGCCGATTCAGAGTCTTTTTTTTGGAGGAGTTAATGTTCTTCTTTATTTTCCAATGTGGTAGTAAGGGTTTATCCCTCGATCTCTCGAAGACCTCACAACATAATCGGGGGATAAACCCCCTCCTACATTTCCTCGCTCTGCAACAGGGAACTTACCTCACGGCACGGATAATCCCAAGTTCCCTTCGCTACTGCTTGGAAATCCCGGAACGATTTCCTCGGAGAACAAACTTCTGGACTTTTCCCGTCGCCGTTTTCGGCAGTTCGTCGACAAAGGTGATCCACTGAGGCGCTTTGAAATGAGCGAGCCGCCCGCGCACAAATTGACGGAGCTCCTCTTCCTCTGCTGTTGCGCCACCCATAAGGACAACAAATGCATGCGGTGACTCGCCCCACTGCTCATGCGGCATGCCCACTACCGCGACCTCTTGCACGCTTGGGTGATGTAAGAGCGCACCTTCAACTTCAACGGAGGAGATATTTTCACCGCCGCTGATTATAACATCCTTTATGCGGTCGCGAACATCCATGTAGCCATCGGGGTGCACCACGGCAATATCTCCGCTGTGAAACCAACCATCTCGGATGGCGGCAGCAGTAGCATCCGGGTCATTGAAATAACCCTCCATGACGACGTTGCCGCGCACGACAATCTCGCCAGTGGTTTCTCCGTCGTGCGGAACTTCGCCACCCGAATCATCGACCACTCGAAGATCCCCTGATGTTAACAGCTCCACACCTTGCCGCGCTTTAATATTAGCTCGTTCCGATGAGGAAAATTTAGCATGTTCTGGCAGTGCCTCGCAAACCGAGATCAGTGGGGCAGTTTCGGTTAAACCGTAAACATGGGTGAGGTTCCACCCAAGATCGCTCTCGACGCGCTCGATCGTCGCTGCTGCCGGTGGCGCACCAGCTGTCAGCAACCGAATTCCGCGAGGAGCCTTTCGACGTAATTCCTCAGGTGTATTGGCAAGCGATATCAACACCGTAGGCGCAGCGCAAAAAAGACTAATTTTCTCTGTCTCCATGAGTTTGAATGCCGTCGCCGGTTCGACCTTTTCCATACAGACATGGGCGGCACCCCTCGCGGTAATGATCCACACAAAGGTCCAGCCGTTGGCATGGAACATCGGCAGCGTCCATAGGTAACGATCCGCTGCCGACACCGGAAAATGCAGCAACGTGCCAACTATATTAAGGTAGGCATTGCGATGGGTAATCATGACCCCTTTCGGCCGGGCGGTGGTACCGCTGGTATAGTTGATCGAAATGAGGTCATTTTCTTCAATAGCTACCGAATCAAAATCAGTTGTAGCGCCCGAGACAGCAGACTCATAATCAATCCACCCGTCGCGCACCCCGCTCAAAGCGACAAAGCAGTCCACCGAATTTAGCTCGCCCCGAATCTTGTCGATCATTTCCAGATAATCCGCATGGGCACAAACCACACGGGCGCCGCTGTGATTTATAACATAGGCAAAGTCCTCAGCTGTGAGACGAAAGTTGATCGGGACAACCACGGCGCCAATTTGCGGAACCGCATAATAAGCTTCCAATTTGGCGTGCGTGTTCGGCGAGATATAAGCAACGCGATCCCCTTTGCTAATGCCAAGCTTTTGTAGTGCCGACGACCAGCGATCACAACGGTCAAAGAATTCTTCGTAGGTCCAACGGTTCTGGCCATCGATAACGGCTTCTCGGCACGCATACAATCGCCGCGCTCGTCGGGCAAATTCAAGTGGGGTCAATGGAACTTCCATAAATGTGGAATGATTTGCTCCTGTGAAGTTGGCAAGAAAAGAACGTAATGAATTTAAATCGGCGTCCTCTTAAAAGAGCCGATCACTTGACGATAAATTTCAACTTGTTTTTCCCCGATGCTTGCTTGGGAGTTGGTGACTGAAGGGAAAGGTTGGAAATCCCAGAAATGATTTGATCAAGCAAACTCTGCTTAGGTAGGACACAGGGTATAGGAGGAGCTTCATTGGCGATTTGTAGCCGGTAAAAGATCGCAGCTGAAGCAGCTCCTACATGCTCCGAATTATATGCTGAATCATTGATTGAAATTGGACCTGTGCAGCGCCGTTTCCAAACTCAGATACCTCAATGCTTGCTGCGGGGAGGTTCAATCTTTCGGAGCCATTCACATTTTCATGGCTTCTGCCTCAGAAGTTTGCATATTAAACACTGAATATCCGTTAATGGATTTATGAACGTCTACACAATTACGATACTTATCAGTGTTCTGGCTTACGTAGTGGTCGGAAATTTCGTTGGTCGTAAGGTTAAAGGACTGGAGGATTACTTCGTCGTAAGCCGCCAGGCGCCGGTTCTCCTTATTGTTGGAACCCTGGTCGCAAGCTTTCTCAGCACCAACACCTTTATGGGCCAGGCGGGATTTAATTATGATAAGAACGCAGCCCTCGTTCTGGCCCCCGGAATCTTGTTATGTGGTTATATCTATGGTGCATTGTATTTCGGGAGATACCTTCGTCGCAGCCGCGCCCTAACCGTTGCAGAATATTTCGCAAAACGGTTTAACAGCAGAAGGGTACAAATAGTGGCCGGAATAACGGTCATCGTTGGTATCGGTTTTTACCTTATCGCCGTATCTCAGGCAGTCGCGCTGATAATCTCCAACCTCACACCCCTGACTTACAATCAGGCTCTCATCGTTGCTTGGGCGAGTTATACGTCGTTTACTTTGTACGCCGGATCCAGGGGCGTTGTAATAACCGATACAATGATGTTCATGTTGTTTTCTGTGGTCACACTTCTGGCTATGGTTGCTATCTTCAACGTGCATGGTGGATGGTTCGCGGCAATGGATGGTCTTGTCCACCTGGAAGGGAAAGAGGACCTCATGGCTTGGCATGGAATTACAGGCCCGGATCTGCAATTTCAAACGCCAGCAGATTTTCTGATCTGGTTCATCATTATCATGATAGCTTGGAGTTTCGTCACGGCAATCAGCCCGTGGCAATCGAGCCGTTACCTAATGGCGAAAAACGAACAGGTAGTACTGCGGTCAGCGTGTGCAGCTGCGATCTGTATCGGAGTGATTCAAGCGATGGTTTATGCAGCCGCACCTGTTGTGAACTTGAGTAATGCGGCGATTGAACCCAGAGATGAAGTTCTCGTCTGGGCGGCCCTCAACTTGATGTCCCCGTTGGTGGGCGCGTTGCTTCTTGCCGGACTGGTTGCAGCCGCACTGTCATCCGCATCCACCTTCCTTTCGCTTATCGGTTTCAACCTGAGTCATGACTTTCTTCATGAAAGAGGAAAAGACGATCGGGCCAAGTTGAAGTTCAGCCGGCAGATGATGTTGGTGTCTGGCTTGCTGATCTTGGTGGCGAGTCTGTCGCTCGAACAGAATATTTTTTGGTTCACCTATTTTGCCGGCACCTTGTTTGCCTCAGCTTGGGGACCGGTTGCCATCATGAGCGTTTGGAGTAGTCGAATAACAGCAAGCGCGGCCTTTTGGGGAATCACCTGTGGATTCCTTGGAAATAGTATTCCAAAACTCCTTGTCTCCCTGGATGTCATAAAGCTACCGGTATACCTGGACCCGATTGTTATAGGCGCGGTGATAAGTCTGGTTGTGGTGTTGATGGTTTCCAGCAAAACAACCGTCACTGAGGCAGAACGTAGTTACCGATTATCCATGCTGGAAACACCGAAAGAGGAACTGAATATTCAGGAGGCTAAAATAACAATGCGATATGCCTCCGCGGTGGGAGTATTTGGCATAGCAATGACCCTTATTATGCTCATTTTTTACGTGTCTCCTTATCAAAAAGCACTGGCTCCGGCTGGCGTAGATTATAGCTTCGACTGGTTCAGTGGTGAGGCAATTTTTGCGTTTGCTTGGGCGGTCCTATTTGTCTTTATAGGATGGTTGATGCACCGAGGCGTGCGTAAAGATTATGTTTCCAAGTGACATCTCCATCAAAAATATGAAGCACATCTTATCTCGTTTGACCGGCATTTCGATTTTCCTGACGGCGCCTGTTTTGCTGTGTACTCAATCCAACGGACAAAATACCGCGGTGCGGAACGATGTCCCGAGGGTTGGTCAGCAGGATGAAAAGGAAAAGGGTGAAAAGGAAAAGGGTCAGTGGTCAATAGTCAATTTTTTGAGGCGTTTGGCGTATGGGCACGATCCTTCCGC
>JAQBYJ010000035.1 GCA_027622555.1 Verrucomicrobiota bacterium | reverse complement strand
AATACTGGTTTTCCAAAACTTTATCATGCGCATTTTACGGACAACCAGCGGCTTTTCGAACAGGGTCTAACTAGAAATGCCTTGTGTCCATTCGGAGAATCGCACAATTGAATAGGTCTGTCTGTTACCCTATTGCAGTACTACCCACTATGATTTTCTCCGATAAATCTAAAAACTTTAGATTCTTATTTCTAATTGTTTTTCTTACTCCTCTTACTCATTGGGCAAAGACGCCTGAAGTCGGGTTTCCGGATAGCATAAGCTACTACGAGCATATCCGCCCCGTTTTCCAAGCGAAGTGCCAGGGTTGCCACCAGCCTGCACGGTCTAAAGCAGATTATATTCTTACCGACGTTGCCAGTATGATCGCTGGGGGTGAAGGCGGTGAGCCTGTTATCGTGCCACACCAACCGGAACTCAGTTACCTGATTGACCTGGTTACGCTTCAGAAAGGTGATGAACGTCCGGAAATGCCTGAGAAGGATGAACCACTTACTCCTTACGAACTTTCACTGGTTACCAAGTGGATTGAGGAAGGCGCCATAGACGATACTCCTGAGAACGCGAAGCAACGATATGACAGAGATCATCCTCCACAATACGCAGTGCCTCCGGTCCTTACTTCTCTCGATTTTTCTCCAGATGGCGAAATGCTGGCTGTCGCAGGTTTTCATGAAGTGCTCATCCATAAGGCGGATGGTACAGGATTGATAACGCGGCTTGTTGGATTGTCTGAGCGGATTGAAAGTGCTCGTTTTTCTCCTGACGGACAAATGCTGGCCGTGGCCGGTGGACTTCCAGGCCGTATGGGCGAGATCCAGATTTGGGATGTTGCCGAGAGTAAACTTATACGGTCCAAACCGGTGGGTTACGATACCGCCTATGGAGCCAGCTGGTCTCCAGATGGAAACTATCTGGCTTACGGTTTACCGGACAACACGGTTCATGCATTCGATGTTTCCGATGGTGAAGAGATTCTCTTTATGGGCAGTCACAACGATTGGATCCTGGATACGGCTTGGTCCGTGAACGGAGATCATCTTGTGTCGGTTGGCCGAGATATGAGTGCCAAGCTTACGCATGTGGAAACGGAGCGGTTCATCGACAATATTACTTCAATTACACCTGGTGCTCTAAAAGGAGGAATGAACGCCATCGATTCGCATCCCGTGTGGGACCATATCCTGGTAGGTGGTTCTGATGGCATTCCACAAATCTACCGCATGCATCGTGAAACGCATCGAAAGATCGGAGACAACGCCAACCTTATTAGGAAGTATCCGGCCATGATTGGTCGCATTTGGAGCGCTGCCTTTGCACCCGATGGCAAGAGCTTCGCCGCCGTTTCCAGTTTAAACGGCAAAGGGCAGATCAATATCTATAAGTCCGATTACGATGCTAGCATTACTCCAGAACTGAAGGAGCTTTTTGAAACCGCACGAAGAAATCCCGACGGGACAAAAAATATTGAACCTGAGATCGAAGCATTCCACACCAAGGGAGCAGAATTACTCCACTCAATGAATGTGGATTCACCAGTCTTCTCGGTTGCTTTTTCACCCGATGGTAAAACGATCGCTGCAGGAACATCCGATGGGCGTATCCGCTTAATAGATGCGCTGAAAGGAGAGTTACTAAAAACATGGATTCCAGTGCAGGTCACCGATTCCGCTACCCTGGCAAAATCTGAGCTTAAACGTCCCAACAATCCCATCAATTTAAAAAAAGGGAAGGCGAGTGTCGGTTCAAACGTCTTAGCAGATGCTCAACGACTGAGCTCCATTTCCATTTCTCCAGCGACTATCGAATTAACCGGTCCGATGACCTATAACCAGATCCTCGTTACGGGAAAACTGGCATCTGGAGATTCAATAGACCTTACCCGCGAAGTTGAATGGTCGATCAGCCGTTCCGTGGCGACTGTTGATAAGCGGGGTATTATTCGTCCGGACTCTGCTGGCAGCGCGACTCTTACCGCTTCAATTAAAGGAAAGAAGGCCATGGCCAAGGTGAACTCAACCGGTTTTGAAACGACCTACCACCCGGACTTTCTGGTTGATGTAAATCCTATCCTGACCCGACTCGGTTGTAACGCTGGGCTGTGTCACGGGGCCAAGGATGGCAAGGCAGGTTTCAAGCTTAGTTTGCGCGGGTACGACAGCGTGTATGATGTTCGTGCCTTTAGCGACGATCACGCAGCTCGCCGGCTAAACTTCGCCTCCCCGGACGATTCGTTGATGCTTCTTAAATCAACAGGCGCCGTTCCGCACGAGGGAGGTATGGTGACCGAGGTGGGTTCTGATTACTACGAGACTGTTCGTAATTGGATTTCCAATGGCGCCGTTTTGAATACCCAATCTGAAAAGGTAAGCCGGATCGAGCTATTGCCTCAAAACCCCGTTATTCAAACCATCGGGTCCAGCCAGCAGATGCGCATTATTGCGCATTACGCGAATGGATCTCAGCGGGATGTTACTCAGGAATCCTTTATCGAAATTGGAAACATCGAAGTCGCTGAAGCGGACGACTTCGGACTTATTACAACCATTCGCCGAGGCGAGGCACCGATATTGGCCCGTTACGAAGGAGCCTACGCTGCTACCACGGTTACGGTGATGGGTGACCGGACTGGCTTCGTATGGGAAGAACCGGAAACCTGGAATGAAATAGATAAACTCGTTTCTTCCAAATGGAAACGACTGAAGATCTTGCCTTCTGAGTTAACCACTGATTCCGAGTTTATCCGCCGTATCCATCTTGATTTGACCGGGCTGCCACCCAGCTCCGACGAAGTTACAACGTTTCTGGCGGATCAACGTCCTTCGCAAGAAAAACGGGCAGCGGTTATTGATTCGTTAATTGG
Source organism: Verrucomicrobiota bacterium (assembly GCA_027622555.1). Classification (NCBI taxonomy): domain Bacteria; kingdom Pseudomonadati; phylum Verrucomicrobiota; species Verrucomicrobiota bacterium. The sequence goes on along the minus strand of JAQBYJ010000035.1, from coordinate 43,427 downwards.
GTCCCCCGACTTTGTCGACCACTGGAGCAACAAGTGGGCCGACATGCTTCAGGTCAATTCGAAGTTTCTTGGAAAGGAAGGCGCTCAATTATTTCGCGACTGGATTCGTGGCCAGGTCGAAGAAAACAAACCATACGATGATTTTGTTTATTCCATCCTTACTGCGACGGGATCGAATAAAGAAAATCCACCGGCCTCCTACTACAAGATCCTTCGCACACCTGAAGAGTTGGTTGAAAATACCACTCACCTTTTTCTAGCAACGCGCTTCAATTGCAACAAATGCCACGACCACCCATTTGAGAAATGGAATGTGGATAATTATTATCAGACCGCAGCTTTCTTTTCGCAGATCGGATTGGACCGTGATAAAAAGAATGCGGCAAAAGAGGATATCGGCGGAAGCGCCGTCGATAATGCAACACCGCTCTATGAAGTAATTTCGGATATTTTGAAAGGTAGTGTTACCAACATTGTCACCGGAGAAATCGCCGAACCCACCTTCCCGTTTCCAGCTACCCCCAAGACTATTTCTACCAATGCTTTGGGTGATAAAAAATCCTGGGAACCCTCGCGTCGGGAGCAGTTAGCTGCGTGGATAACTGCGGAAGACAATCAATTTTTTGCCAAGAGTTATGCCAACCGAATTTGGGGTTACCTTACCGGCACGGGTATCATCGAACCCATAGACGACATTCGCGCAGGAAACCCACCCACTAATCCCGAGTTACTAAATTACCTGACCGGGTTTTTAATAGATTCCGGATTCAATGTTCGCGCGTTGATAAGCGAGATTTGTAACTCACGCATCTACCAGCTTTCCTTCCGCACAAATTCATTTAACGAGGACGATGAGATCAATTACTCCCACGGTAAAGCTCGTCGACTTCCTGCCGAAGTTATCTTTGATGCTGTCTACTCAGTAACCGGTGCCACACCCAACATTCCAGGAGCCAAGCCGGGTATGCGGGCCGCGCAGCTTGCCGATGCCCAGCTTGATACTCAAAGCGGATTTCTCGCCACCCTGGGACGTCCGTCCCGCGAGTCGGCCTGTGAGTGTGACCGCCAAAACGACGTCCAGCTCGGGGCAGTCATGTCTCTTCTGAGCGGTCCCTCTATTGCAGAGGCAGTTGGCGATCCAAGGAACGCGATTTCAAAATTGGTAAAAACGGAGCCTGACGATCGACAGCTGATCGATAAATTATACCTGCGTGTGCTGAACCGAAATCCCAGCGAAACGGAGATAGAGGTGGTTCAAAACAATTGGAGCCTCATTGAAGATGACCACATTACCCTGGTTGATCAACTCGCTGAAATGGAAAGAGATTGGGTGTATCGAAAGGCCGCATTGGATGCTCAACGTTTTCAAAATATTAGTCACGCGCAATTCGATGTGGATGAGTATACGCCGGAGTACACAGCGAAAAAAGCCACAGCGAAAAAAGAGCGGAACAAACAGATTGCGATCACTGAAAAATCCTTGGCCGACTTTGAGTATAATCAATTGCCATCCAACCAAGCCACTGCATTCGACGCGCTGACCGACGATCGGTTTTTGACACGATGGGATCCATTAGTCCCCGAGAAGGCCGAAGCGAATCCTAAAGGTATCAAGCTCACGATCAATAAAGATGCCTCCCTTCTGGCTTCAGGAGAAATTGGGAAAAATATCGATTATACGTTAACCATTCCTGTTAAGGATAAAACGATCAGCGGGTTCATGCTGGAAGCTTTGGTAGATGATTCGTTACCGGGCTTTGGACCTGGTCTCAATGAAAGCGGAAATTTTGTTCTGTCTGAAATGAGTGTCGATTATCGAAAGGATCCGGAAGCTGCGAAAGGTACCGCTTTAAAGTTTGTTGATGTTACTGCCGACTATACTGAAGAAGGATTTGTTGCAAAAAACGTCATCAACGGCGATCGGGAACGAAACGACAAGGCCTGGGCTATCGGAGGGCAGGAACGACGTCCCCATTGGATTCGTCTGAAACTGGATCAGCCACTGGTCGTAGACGAAGAAGGTCTCCTTTTAACTGTCACCATTGACTGTCGTTATTCTGACGGTGAATTTCCAATTGGAAAGTTTCGCATCTTTACAACCGACTCAACCGACCCTCTGAATTTAGGTTTACCGTCAGGTATATCAGCCATCCTTGGCAAAGCGCCGGAACTTAGACAGGAAGACGAAATTTCCACAATCAACGAATGGTATAAGTATCAGGATCCCGACTACCTGGCCAAACGATTTGAATGGGTAAAAGCGCAAAACCCGTTCCCAGTCGACGAAAAGATGGAATCGCTCAAGATGGCACTTGGGTGGGCCGAACGTCCGGTTCCCGACGCCCCGGCTCTCGTTCAAATGCGTAGCGATGTGCTGTATTCCGTTCAGCAGAATGGCAATCGTCGACTAACCGCAGCCCAGGACCTTGCCTGGGCACTGATCAATAATTCGGCATTCATTTTCAATCATTAAACCAGGATAACACCATGTTCAGAATACCAGGACCAAAAGGAAAAGATCTCTGCGATTCACATCTCGGAATAAACCGCCGCGACTTCCTTCGAGTGGGTGGGGCAGGCATGCTCGGCATGACGCTCAACAATATTCTTCGTGCGCAATCCACATCTACTGGCAGCGCATTCTCCGGGGGACCCGGTTGGGGCAAAGCGAAGTCGGTTATCATGGTTTACCTCCAGGGTGGTCCCAGTCATCTCGACCTATGGGACCCGAAACAGCGTGATTCCGTGCCGGACAATGTGCGGTCCGAGTTTAATAATATTTCCACCAAAATTCCGGGTGTTCAGTTTACGGACATCCTTCCCAATCTGGCTAAGGTGAATGACAAGTTCACTATGATTCGTTCGATGAGTTACACGCCCGATGGGTTGTTTAATCATACTGCCGCTATCTACCAGATCATGACCGGTTATACGACCGATAAGGTCAGTCCTTCCGGTCAGCTGGAGCCTCCTTCTCCTAAAGATTTCCCCAACTTCGGGTCGAACATTACACGCCTTAAACCAACGGATGAACCCATGCTTCCGTTTGTTATGCTTCCTCGTCCGCTTCAGGAATCCAATGTTGTAAACAAGGGAGGCACCGCCGGGTTCCTTGGAAAAGCTTACGATCCATATTATCTCTTCCCGGAAGGAGATGACATGATGCTGGATAAGATGGATGGGATTAAGGTTGATGACCTTCAACTGCGTCCGGACGTATTCTCAGCGAGACTTCGTCGTCGTGCAAACTTACGCGAGGCAATCAATGCGCAGATGCCACTCATCGATAAAGCGGTTGAAGAATATAACATCGACGAATTTTATTCACAGGCTTTGAATCTACTCGTCAGTGGCCGCGCTCGAGACGCATTCGACATCGGGGCCGAACCCGAAAAAATGCGCGATCGCTACGGCCGCAACACTTTCGGTCAAAGTTGTCTTCTTGCACGACGTCTGGTTGAGGCTGGAACGAAAGTGGTCGAGGTTATTTGGCCCAAAGTTGCCAATTCCGATAACCATAGTTGGGATCATCATGTTGGCCTGAGTAAACGCATGAAGAGCCAATCGGGGCCCATGCTTGACCAAGGTCTTAGCGCACTCTTTGAGGACCTGGATGATCGAGGGTTACTGGATGAAACACTGGTAGTCGCCATAGGTGAATTTGGACGCAGTCCGGAAAAAGGAGTTTCAACGTCAGGCAACACGAACAGTTCCGATGGTCGTGATCATTGGCCTTACTGTTATACCAGCGTTATCGGCGGCGCAGGAATCAAGCGCGGATACGTTCATGGCAAATCCGACAAAACAGGATCGGCTCCGACAGAAGATCCGGTTCATCCAACCGAAATATTAGCCACCGTTTACCATGCCATGGGAATTGATCCGGCGACCATTGTGCACAATCACCTCAATCAGCCACGCGAGTTGGTGAAGGCTGAGCGTGTTTCTGCATTGTTCGCTTAGTTGAACTGCTCTTTCCTGAGCCACGGTCTAAACGTCCTCTATTGTACGTTTGTTTTACTATAACTGAGGGCATTGCTCTTGTGTAAGTGGGATCTCTCAGGCTAGATAGTGCCTCGCTGCAAGCTCATCCAACCTATTGGGTGATTCCTGCAAAATGAATCCATCACTAAGGTTGAAATGAAAATCCAAATTATAGGCATCCTTTTATTGTTAAGCAGTTCTGTCTTTGGGAAGTATGAAAAAGCAAAGGAATTGTATGATTTGGGAGTTAAGCAAAACCAGGCGGGTTTCCTTGCTGATGCGAGTGTTTATCTCACTGAAGCGATTGCTGAATATCCCAGGTATGCGGATGCTTTCTATCAAAGAGGAATGAGCTTTTATGGGTTAAATAAAATTGACCACGCCATTCGAGATCTCGATGCAGCTACACAACTGAAAGTTGAAAGCGTTCATGCCTATATAACTCTGATCAATATTTACAGGCAGCAGGAGAAATTTGATATGGCTCTAGCTATAACAGAACGCATTTTAATCCAACTGCCCGACAGCGCTATTGGAGCTTACCATTCTCAGGGAACTATTTACGAAGAAACGAACGAATTTATTATGGCTCTTAATTCCTATCGTAAAGCAGAGAGACTGGCCTTTGGGAAAATGCCGGAATTTGCGGATCAACTCGAAGAACGGATCGCCCGAGTTTTGATTAAAATGAAGCAGGCAAACAGGAAAGCTGGCTCTGAAGTTTACTAACTTCTGAAGCATCGGTTAAGGGCGTCGCCTTGTCTTCAAAAAATCTTTAGATTTGCGAAATGGAAGACGCTGACAAGATCACATCGGTGATGGTGGATACTGTGTCTTTGTAGCGGGTATCTTTTCTGAGCTCCGCCCAATCAGGACTGCTGGAGAATTGCTGCCAATGTTTGTCTCGTTGTACCATATCGGTAAACGCGAGCATATAAACGAGGTTTGGCATAAGCGGGCCAGCTACGGTTTGACCGAAAAACACTGGATGAAGACCCGTATCGCGGAAGATCTGGATTTCTCCACCTTTGTTAAACATCTCCATTTTACGGATACCTTTCATACGGTTGTGGCTTTCGTAAGTCCGCATCTCAAATATTCGATCTTTGTGTCCGACGATCGCAGTAGGCACTTCTACTTCAGTCATTCCAGAGAAGGCTTTCATTAGAGAGGATTCCATTCGATCGTAAAGAGGGTCGGACATTTCCGTGTCCGCCGCCGCTTGATATTCAGGGGTATCCACCAGTTTATCCCACACCGTTAAGAATGATTCAATATTAGCGTGCGGCACCAGCATATAGACCTCCTCGCCATGTGCTCCATACTTGGGCCTGAATACGCCAATGGGGCTACAACCCAGTTTATTCAGGCCAGGAATAACAACATCGCCCAGGAATTTTTCCAGTCTGCCTCGTTTGGCATTGTTCAGCACTTCGAAACGAATGAGTTCGTGGAAGCGTTGTTCACTGGCCTTGTGAGCTTTCCCGTGGAGTAGAGAAGCCGAACCGGCTCCTGCGATAGCGGATGCGGCGAGAAATTTGCGACGATTCATCATATTATGTAAAGGTGAGAAACTGGAATTTTAGAAATTGGGATTGAAACGTGGAAGTTAGATTTTGTCGAGGAAGCTGTTTAAAGCATCGAGAAATAGTTTTGGTTGATCGCGGTGAACACTGTGGCCTGCATCTTTGACATGAACGAGCTGACCTTCTTTGAGGAGTGCGGCTACTTCTTTATTTTTCTCTCTCAGCTCCCCTTGGTCATCCGCTTTTAATATTAGGGTAGGGCAGTTCGTTTTGGCAAAGAGTTCGCTCATGCTTGGTCTATCGTCGGGACTTCGGTAAGCCGTGTTCGGATGGTAAAGCTGTTTCGATAATGCCCAGAAATGGAGCTCTAGAAAACTGAAATGTGGGTTGCGTGCTTTTTGACCATCGAACAATGCTTCATAGCTGGTGTTGTTGCGTGCAAGAATGTCAGCTACTCTTTTCTCGACGCCTGCATTTCGGTCTGTCGGTTCTGTTGTCGGACTGGATACGAGTCGAGGGTCTACAAGAATTGAGGCCTTTGGGATTTCGGGGTGGCGGGCTGAAAACCAAGCTACGGATGAGCTACCCATCGAGTGACCCATAAGGATCGGCTTTTGAAGTTTTAACGCTTTGATCAAGTTGGAAAGATCTTCAACCTGAATGTCCGCAGGTTCAGACTGTGAAGGCGGATCGGTTAATCCGAATCCACGTGCATCAGGAAGAATGATATCGTATTTGTGCTCAAGTTCTTTGGCTATGGCCGTCCAACAAAGACCATCGTCCGAGTAACCATGCAGCATCATTAAGGGAGGCTTCTCTCCGCCGGTGCGCCAATAGTGCATGCGAATATTGTTTGCTACGACCCAGCCTTCAGTCCAGTGGGAGGGGATGTGGGGGTCAATTGCAGCGACTGGTCTGGTCGAGAAAATGGTCAGTGCAATTACGAGAGCAAGAAATCGATTCATCATATTGTGACTGACAATAATAGTTGTCATGACCTTGGCGAGCACCGAGTATTTCATCCGAGTTTTGCTCCTGGAATCGGACTATCACATTACGCAGGATGAGCGGTTCCGATCAAAATAACCAATTCATTCACAAACCTGGCGAATTCAATATGAGAACAATTCTAACCATTTTATTTGTCCTTTCAGGAGCAGTCTTAAACGCCAACTTCGAAGCTCTGACCGAATTTCAGAAAAACATCATCCAGGAGGAAGAAACGGGTAGCAATGTGGCGATGGTGTTCAAGGATGAGCAGGTCGTTTACTTTCATGCACAAAACTCCTCAAAACCTGGCGATAAAGATGTAACGCAGCATAGCATTTTTCCCATTTGGTCCATGTCCAAGCCAATCACCATCGTTGCGATGATGACCTTGTATGAAAAAGGATTGTTAGATTTCGAGGATCCGGTGTCGAAGTACATTCCGCAGTTTGCCGATGTCCCGTGCCTGGGGCCTGATGGTGTCTATGACTGCGTCAATGAACTCAAAATTATTCATCTGATGACTCATCGATCGGGTTATTCTTATCGGGGTGTTCCAGATCACACCGGAACCACCAGCACAATTAAATACAACAATCTGAAAGACTTTGTTGAAGATGTTGCGAAAGTCCCCCTCGCGTTTGAACCGGGAAAAAAGTATTTGTATGGACTGAACCAGGCTATTCTGGGTCGGGTGGTCGAAGTGATAACAGGCGAAACCTTTTATGAGTATCTCAAGAAAACGATCTTCGATCCACTTGAGATGAAGAGTACAAAATTTTATTTAACCGCAGATGAAAGAGCCAACCGTTTTCAGCCTTTGTTTATAAATACTGGTACTTTAAAAGGTTTCACTTTCGAACTGAACGAATTGAGCTATGCCGAAGATAATCACGCCTACTATGGTGGTGAAGGATTGGTTTCAACCATTACGGATTATTCCAAATTCTGTCAGATGCTTTTGAACGGTGGCAGCCTGGAGGGGAAGAAAATCATCACCCCAAAAAGCATTGAAATCATGACCAAAAAACGGTCAGAAGGATATCCGTTCGAAGAGTACGCGGGAACGAATAAACTGGGTTTTTATTATGGCTTTTCCTTGTTCGTTTTAGAGAACCCTGCGATCGATGGTGTCGGTGCTTCCAAAGGCATATACGGCTGGTCCGGTTATCATAACACTCACTTCTGGATCGATCCTGAGAAAAACATGTTTGGGCTTTTCATGAGTCGCGCCCGAGGTGTGAGTCCAGGTTTTCAGAAACGGCTTCGGGAAGCAGTGTATAGTTCGCTAGAATAAAGAGTTACGTGTAACAAAAATCGGCCCGCAGGCATCAATTCAGTTCCCCTGGCGATAGTAGCACTATTTTGGAGATTCGTATTTAAAACCCAGATGCGACATCACTGCCTCGTCGCCCATTAGGATGTTGGTCGGGCGAGGATGTGCGTCGTTGAACACGCGTAGCTCATCTGTCGACAAAATCGTAACAAAGCTTTCGTCCCAGCCTTCATTGTAGGGAATGCCTTTTCTGCCAAGACCCAGATGGTGGGCAAAGAATCCATAGGCCGCAGCACGTTTTGAAAAACCGTAATCGTGGCTTTCCAGGGGAAGGTGTACATTCTCCACGTTGTGCTCCGCATTGTAGAGGGCATAAACGCTTTGGACATACGGGTATTCAATTCGTGGAGTGTTACGGGTCCAATCAGCTCCGTTGGATACCAGGAGTAGCGGGCGTGGCGCAGCCATGGCGGCCAATTCTACGTTATTGGTTTGGTGCTGATTGCTTTTGTGGATGGGCATGCCGCTTTCGCAGACACAGCCACCAAAGAAGTGTGCTGAAACTTGTACTACCGGTGCGGACACAGTGATGCGATCATCAATGGCTGTCAGAACAAATGTCTGTGTCCCTCCGCCGGACCCGCCTGTCATACCGATATGGTCCGGGTCGACATCCGGTCGGGATAAAAGGTATTCCAGGACGCGAGTGCTGTTCCAAGTCTGAAGCAGAGCCGCGATGGGCATTTTGTGGGTTGTCTGGGTGGATTCGGCATAACCGACCATGTCGTAGGTAAACGCGATGGCACCCATGCGGGCGAAGGCTGCGCAGCGTATTTGCATATAGTCGGTAAACCGCTTGTTGGCCAAATGGCCATGGGGGTTGAGGATGGCCGGGTTTTTGGCTTTCGGTATAAGGGGGCTGTATAAATTCCCGGTAATCCAGAAGCCGGGGAAACTCTCAATGGCGATGTTCTCGACCACGTATCCATCCATCTCGCGACGACTGTGAATAATGGGATTAAAATGTCCCTTGATGTTCGGCATGTGATCCCAGCGGAGTCCTTCCAGGATTCCTTGGCGAATCATGTCAGCCCGTTTTTCCCAGGAACGTTTGTTATCCCAGGTGGAGGCAAATTCCTTCATCATCAGGTTGGCTTCATTGGGTGTCCAATGGTTGCCTACGCAAAGCATTTCCTCCGGTGCCGCCTCGCTCATATCCAGCAGCACTGCTTTGAGTGGTGACCACAAAAGCAATGTAAGGCTGCTTATCAGGAAAGTAAATTTGAGTGGGGTAGTTGTATTCATGGTAGGTGTGATTCAATTCAGGTTTAATCTGCCCTGACTTTCTTTAAAAGCCTGAAATATAAATTCATTTGCATCACCTCGCTTTGCTCTCATCAATGGGCCAATGGATACCTTGCTTTCGGTTCCGCCAGCTTTGGTGGCTCAGTCTCACACTTTTTCGGAGAAATTCGGAGATGGGGTATTTGTAACCCACGATCCCAAGGATAAAAAGCTAGGCTCGGGTGGTGGTACTGCTCACCTCATTGTGGAGGCGTATAGGAAGGACTCCGGGGATCTCGGATTCGAAGAATGGTCGAATACCCAGAAAAGAGTGATCGTTCATTCTGGCGGGCAGAGTCGTCGACTGCCAGCCTACGCTCCTTCTGGAAAAGCCACGATCCCGGTTCCTGTTTTCAGGTGGATGTCCGGGCAAAGAATCGATCAATCGCTTCTGGATCTGCAATTGCCACTTCTGCGGAGGTTACTCGAAAAATCTTCAGAGCATCAAAAGTGGCTCATTGCTAGTGGAGATGTCCTCGTGTGGCACAATCGATCGCTGCCTGAAATCCCTGAGGTGGATGTCTTATGTGTAGGAATTCCCGAATCTCCAGAGACGGCTTCTGGCCATGGTGTTTTTTTTGTATCCCGGGAGGATCCGACCAAACTGCAATCCATGCTTCAAAAACCCAGCCCGGCTGAAATAGCCGCAAGGTCGGCCCAATCTTTATTTCTCATTGATGTGGGTATCTGGATACTGAGTACGCGGGCAATGTTGACCGTTTTGGAGAAATCGGGGTGGAACGCTGATAACAAGAGTTTCGAAAATAACCTTCCGGACTACTACGACCTGTATTCAGAGTTTGGGCTCGCATTGGGAGAAACGCCGACAAAACCGGATCCTGCTATCACAAGGTTGAGCTCTGGAGTTCTTTTGCTTCCGAAGGCAGAATTCTATCACTTTGGACGGAATTCGGATATCATTCGCTCTTCACTGGCACTGCAGAATCGTGTACAGGATCCTCAGCGAATCCTAAGTCCGATGGTAAAACCTCACCCGTCCATTTTTATTCAGAATTGTCGATGGGAAACCAGATTGTCTAAGGACAATCATGAATTGTGGATTGAGAATTCCTACATCGGAGATGGATGGCAATTAAACGAACAACATGTCCTAAGTGGTATTCCGGAAAACAATTGGTGTATCCGTCTGCCCCGTGGGATATGCATTGACATGGTTCCAGTTGGAGAGTGCGGCTGGACGCTGAGACCCTACGGGTTCGATGATGCATTCAAAGGATCGATGAATTCACCAGATACTCAGTGGATGGGAACGGGTGTTCTGGAATGGTGTACGCAACGAAAGATCGACCTGAAAGGGTTGGTGGACGATACGAATGTGGATATTCAATTTGCCGACCTATTTCCAGTTGTAGATTCCCTAATGAATGCCGAGCAATTGATATTATGGATGATCGGTGTCGAGCTGGAGAATTCGGACGAGATACGGGAGTTGTATCTAAGCGGCAAGCGATTGTCTGCCGATGCGATCAGTTCCGATGCGAATTTAAATCGCTTATTTAAGCAGCAACAACAATTGCTCACTGACTCACTTCCCATTCTTGCTAGAAATTCTGACCGCAGTGTATTTTCTCAAGTGGATCTCGATCATGCTTCGAAGCTATTTGCTGATACGGCCCACCCGCTTCCGGGTAATCATCCTGATTCTGGACTTCGAATATTTCCTTACATTCGCGACTTAATGTTTCGGTCCAACGTTGAGCGTTTGCGGGGCCTGGATGGCCGTGGCTTCGAACAAAAAGCGTTCAGCGCGCTCCGCGAAACGGTGATCGTCCCTTATCGCGGCCAGTTGATTTCTCCTGGCAACCAGGTTCTTTCGGATCAGGTGGTTTGGTCGCGGTCTCCGATTCGCCTCGATCTGGCAGGTGGTTGGACGGATACGCCTCCATACTGCTTTTTAAACGGCGGACGAGTTATTAATCTGGCAGTTGAGTTGAATGGGCAGCCCCCCATCCAGGTGTTTCTAAGAGTATCTCCAGAAAAACAGGTGGTTGTTCGATCAATTGACCTGGGGGTTAGCGAGACGATCCACAGCTATGATCAGATTGCTGAGTTCTCAAAAGTGGGCTCGGGGTTTTCAATTCCAAAGGCAGCCTTGGCTTTGGCCGGTTTTCACCCCGACTTCAATGGATTGCAAAAATTTCCGGACTTGAAATCACAATTGGATGATTTTGGTGGTGGTATTGAGATTACTTTACTCTGTGCGATTCCCAAAGGTTCTGGATTGGGTACGAGTAGCATTCTCGCTGCGACCGTTCTTGGGGCACTGTCTGAATTATGCGGCCTGGCATGGGACAAGACTGAAATCGCGCAAAGGACATTGGTCATTGAGCAGATGCTCACTACGGGTGGCGGATGGCAGGATCAGTATGGAGGGATTTTGCACGGCATCAAACATTTGGAAACCCGGGCTGGTCTGAACCAGATTCCTACCGTTCATTGGTTGCCGGATCATCTTTTTACTGATCCTGAATATACACCCAACTTGCTTCTCTATTACACGGGAATCACTCGGGTGGCAAAAGACCTTTTAGGGGAAATTGTCCGCGGTATGTTTCTCAATAAAAAGGAAACGCTTTCGACACTAAATGCCCTGCAGCATCACACCGCTGAACTACAAGGGCTCATTCAATCCGGCGATTTCCCAGCGGTTGGGCGTAGTATTCGAAGAACGTGGAAACTGAATCAGCAACTCGATTCTGGCACGAATCCTCCTGTTATTGCTAAGCTGATAGAATCAATCGATGACCTGATATACGGCGGGAAACTTCTTGGGGCGGGAGGCGGTGGCTATTTATTGATGTTGGCCAAAGACTCGGAAGCAGCCCTTCGAATTAGAAAGACCTTCGAAGAGAATCCTCTCAATGCTACTGCCAGATTCGTGAATATGAATCTCTCTTCCACGGGATTGAGGACCACCAGGAGTTAATCAGGTTTTATATTCGGATGAAAATTTTCTTTCTGTATAGCCAATAGAGAAAGAGCCACTGGATGAGAATCAGGCCACCATACAGAATGAACTGTTGAGCCGCGGGATTGCTGAACAGGTTTGCCAGGCCTTTGAAAAAGAAATTTCGACTGGCGTCCAGAGGAACATACCACTGAGAAGCATAGATGGTGATTGCGTTCATTCCTATGGGGACGAAAACCCAGCCAATCCACTTTTTTCCCCATACATCGATTACGGTATAAAAAAGTGAGAGCAATAGTAGCGACCAACCACCAGCCCACAAAATAAACGAGGGTGACCAGAGAGACTTTATGATTGGGAAAAAGAAACTCCAGATCCAACCCAACAAAAGGCAAGCAAGCCCGGCAGCAAGCAATTCGCCGCTGCAGCGGAGATCGGCCGTTTTATAACTTTTGATTCGTTGTCCAATCAGGCCACCAAGTAATCCAAGCATACCGCCGGTCAACACGCGGATGGTTCCCTCCGGATCCCAAACCTCGCGATAAAGATTCGTGGTAACCAGGTTTCTGTCCAACCAGGCTGCCAAATTGTTTTCCGGGGTGATACCGTCTCCCTTTCCCGGGTAGGGCAGATACTGCATGGCGAGATGATAGATTACCAGCACGCTAAAGAAAATAATGAGTCGGTGTTTCCAGCTTTCCACATGCAAAGTCAGACTGGCACCAATCATATAGCTCATCCCAATCATCCACAAGACGGTGTAGAGCCGAAGTGTTCCTTCTTCGAATCTGAAGAAACTAAAACTAAGTCCTATCAGTACAATGATGAAGGATCGCTTTATGATTCCGATTTGTAATTTTGTTACCGGTACTCCTTTAGACTTTTGTGACAGGACGGAGTAGGGGACAGTTACGCCTGAAATAAATACAAACAGCGGAAAAATCAGATCGAAGAAGCGAAATCCGTCCCATGTCACATGCTCCATTTGTAGAGCCAGTGTCGCCACCCAGCTGTCAGGAAATCCCAACAGTTCTGCGAGCGCGACTACCATGCCAGATCCGCCAATGATCCAAAACATATCAAAGCCCCGCAATGCATCGAGTGACATCAACCTTGTTTTCTTATTTTCGGAGGCGAAATCAGTCATAACTGTCTTAGGGTATGACTGAGATTCTACTTATGTAAATAGTTGAAGTGATGGCTGAATAAATCGTCACCCATAGTGTTGCTTTAGAATGTTAACTTTTAGGTGGTGGGGATTATTAGAGTGAAGGTAAGGGGATTGAGCCTCGTATTAAGGTAATTCATAGGAATTTCGCGGGTTTGTTCGTAAAAAACCGTTTAAATCAGCCTGGATCAGATTTCATTATTTTTAACAGTACTAGTTCCTAGAATGCTCAAATGAATAACCAGGCTATTTTACTTAGTTTTCTATCAACCAATCTATCTCTCCACATATCAGCATGTTGGCTCACTTTATTTACACCAATAGTTATGAATCTTCCATATCTAAATGGTAAGCTACGTTCTTGGTTAACGCCTTGTTTTCTGAGTTGGTCAACGATCCGACCATTTCCAACTGGGTTCCTACTGATTCTAACCCTATTCATCGGTAGCACTCCAATCATAGCCGTCGATTATACCGAGTTGAGCATCGATGAATTGATGCATGTTGAAATCAACTCCGTGTCGCGAAAATTTGAAAGCCTCTTTGAAGCACCGGCTGCTGTCCACTTAATTTCGAATGAAGATGTGAAACGTTCAGGAATGACGAGCCTTGCTGAGACCCTCAGAATGAGCCCGGGACTCCATGTGGGGCGAGTTGATGAAACAAATGTCGCTGTGGCTTCCCGGGGTTTTAACGATGTTTCCTCAAATAAGCTGTTGGTAATGACAGATGGAAGGAGCGTGTATTCACCTCTTTTTTCGGGTGTCCAGTGGATAGATCAACAAATCATCATGGAGGATCTGGATCGAATTGAAGTCATTCGTGGACCTGGAGCATCGTTGTGGGGAGCCAACGCCGTTAACGGGGTGGTCAATATTACGACCAAAAGCTCCAAAGATACCGTGGGAAGTTTCGCCAGTGTGTTGCTTGGAGATTTTCTAGAGTTTCAAGCGGTCGGCCGACATGGAGAAGATTTAGGGAATGATCGCTATATCCGGTTCTACGCAAAGCATATTCGCCAAGCTAAGTCCCCTTCAGATTCTCCTCTTGGAGATTTGGAACATTCAATTGAACAAAGCCTGGTCGGATTTCGTTATGACTGGGAAGGTGGAGAACGTGGGCGGCTTACTATTCAGGGTGACCTTTTATATGGTGAGACGAATTCAATTTCTGAGAATTTCAGTCTCGTGCCTCCTTTTGGAGCTGAAATGCTTTCTTCAGGAACTTCGTTTATGGCTTACCTGTTGTCGCGATGGTCAAAGCCCGTTGGTGAAGAAGGTGAATTATCCGTTCAAGGATATCTCGATTTTGCCAATGAAGATTTAACGTTTTTTGGAAACGATGAATTTATTGCGGACCTCGATGCGCAACTCAGACAAGTGACGAGTGAGCATAATGAATTTGTTACAGGCGTAGGCTTTCGATTTTACGATGACAAATTGGAAGCTTCCGAACGATTTCTTTTTCTTCCCTCAGAAGATCAGCGATGGCTACTCAGTGCATTTTTTCAAAACGAGTTTAAGGCGATACCTGATAAATTGCATGTCACTGTTAGCGCGAAAGTTGAACACACCAAATACGCGAATTTCGAATTCCAACCCAACCTTCGGGTACTTTTCCGGCCCGATGAAAATCAAGCCCTTTGGGCTTCTATTGCGCGAGCTGCCCGAACGCCATCTCGAGCTGAACGTACGGCCCTTATCACTGGAGCCATTATTCCTCCCAATCCTTTGTCACCCATTCCGACGAAAGCAATTGTTCAGGGTAATTCCGATTTCAGATCAGAGGATTTGGTAGCCCTGGAAGTAGGTCACCGCCTTTCAAAGGGAGATGGGTTTTCTATAGATACAGCTCTGTTCTATAATCAATATGAACACCTGCGTTCCATTGAGCCAGGAGCCGTTACCCAGGATTTTACGTCTGTTCCCCACAATAGGTTTACTTCCTTGGTTGGTAACGGAATTGAGGGATCAACCTACGGCGTGGAAATAACCACCAATCTGCAACCGACACCCAGGCTGCGAATGCAAGGAACCTTGAGTATACTAAAATATAAGCTCGAAAACAATGAAGGGAGTTTGGATACGGAATCCGTAGGAGCCTATGAAGGCTCTTCCCCGGAAACGCAGCTTGGACTTCGTGTGATGTACGATATTACGGAAAACTGGTTGTTCGATGTGATAGGGCATCACAGCAGTAAACTCGTCAGCCCTGGAATTGACTCCTATACGGCTTTGGATTCCCGCTTGGCCTGGAAACCCAACAAGGGTTTTGAATTATCTATTGTCGGACGTGATTTACTCGAATCCGAACACTACGAATTTCCGCCTACTTTTTTGGGAGGAGAACTAAAACGAATTCCCCGTTCCTACTACCTCAGAGCGAATTGGAAATTTTAATCAATTTTTGATGCCACAAAGAACTCACAGACTTGCATTGTTGTTAGGGATTTTCCTCTTGATGGGAAATTTAGGCAATCTGTCGTATAGTCAAGTTTCCAGTCCCGACCAAATAGAATACCAGGTGAAAGCAGGATTTATTTTTAACTTTCTGACGTTTGTTTCCTGGCCTGGGGAGATTATTTCGAATTCCGGTTCTTGGAAGATCGGAGTCATGGCTGACCCTGCCGTGATACGGCTGATTAGGAAAACCTTGACCGGAAAAAGCGTTGATGGACGACCTGTTGAGATAACTCGGTT
The DNA here is from genome assembly GCA_027622555.1 of Verrucomicrobiota bacterium. Lineage (NCBI taxonomy): Bacteria > Pseudomonadati > Verrucomicrobiota > Verrucomicrobiota bacterium. The sequence continues at coordinate 27,514 of JAQBYJ010000035.1, read as the reverse complement.
CCAACCTGAAATGGAATCGGAAGGATACCATGTAATTTTTATCACCGATAATTTTACCAATTCATACGCAGAATTTGCAGCTAAGCTGGCCGAAAGTCCGGTATTGGTCATCGGTGAGAATAAAGACTTTGCCCGCAACCATGGGATCATCGGTTTTGTGAAGAAAAAGGAGAATCTCAGACTTGAAATTAATCCTGCCAGGGCAAAAAGAGCCGGACTTGTAATCAGTGGAAAGCTCGCGAGTTTGTCCGAATTAGTGGAGGACAGAGAATGAGATCCTTCAATTTAAAACTCAGAAAGTTTCGCGACCTTTCCATTAACCGGAAACTAATTCTGCTGGTTTCTGTTTGTTCCGGCGTAAGTACGTTTGTAATTGGAGGTGCCCTCTTTTCTTACCACATGTTTAATTTGCGTTCACAGTTCCGTGACAATGTGATCGCGGTTGCCGATGTGGTGTCGAGTTTTGTGGAGGCACCTGTTGCGTTTGGAGATCAAGCAGGTGTCGAGGAAGTATTGTCTACGCTTAGATCAAATCTCGATATCACCTCGGCTGAGATTCGCTTGAGTAATGGCACCATTTTTGCACAGCTTGATCGAACTGCGCTGCAATGGACTGAAGTCCCTGAAAATGATATTGAAACTTTTGACGGCTGGAAATTGCTGGTATCACGACCGATTAAAGTACTTGGTCAGGCGGACGCCTGGCTATTGATCACGGCTGACTTTTCGCGAGTGTTTTCATCCAGTATATTGAGTATGAGTTTTGCCCTAATGATTGTCCTTATCATTGGTGTCCTCATAGCAGTACTAACGGTAGGTGCTTTTCGTGGAGTTATTATTGAACCGATTAAGAATCTGGTAACCATAACTTATGAAGTGGCAACCAAGCGCGATTATTCCTTGAGAGCTACGGTCGAGGGTACTGATGAAATCGGTGTTCTCACTTCCAACTTCAATGACATGCTTAGCCAAATCGAAGATTCGGATATGGTTCTTCGGGAGGCTTATTCTCAATTGCAGGCTGAGATAAAAGTAAGGGAGCGACTGCAAGATGATTTGGGTAAAACCTCCCGTGTCGCAGCGGGAATGGCGGAAGTTGCCACCGGCGTGTTGCACAACGTAGGTAATGTTCTTAATACTGTAAATCTGTCAGTGCAAAGTGTTCAGGATCGACTTGAATCTACTCGCCTTGGTCACCTCGGCCAGATTGTTGACTTATTGCAGGCACATGGTACGGATCTGGGGATGTTCCTCACGGATGATTCCCGCGGTAAAGCTATTCCTGGTTTTCTCGCTAAAGTTACCAACCATTTGAAAACTGAAAATGAAGAGCTTCGTGCTGAAATGTCTGGATTGATTGGCAACGTTGAGCACATCAAGGAAATCGTATCCACTCAGCAAAGTTTTGCAAAAGTGCTCGGTGTTAAGGAACACCTGGACCCTGCGGAGATAGTCGAAGAAGCCTTGTCATTGAATGATGGAATAACTGCCGGCTATAACATTTTTGTAATTAGGCACTATGACTATGCTTATGAAATTCTTGGAGATCGGCATAAGATTATCCAAATATTGGTAAATCTTTTTACGAACGCCAAAGATGCGATGTTGGACATTGAAGCTCACCGGCGAAAATTAACGGTTAAGATATTTCAGGAAAATGATAAGATGATCGCCATCTCAGTTTCAGATACCGGGGTTGGAATTAAAAAGGAAAACCTTTCAAGTATCTTCCACCATGGTTTTACAACCAAAGCAAACGGACATGGTTTTGGACTTCATCTGAGTGCACTCAGTGCTCAAGAAATGGGTGGATCGTTGAAGGTCCAAAGTCCTGGACCGGGCAAGGGGTCCGTTTTCACTTTATCAATTCCATTAGCACTTGAACCCGTACGGCAATGAGCGATTTGTTGAGCCCGAATAAAAGAATCCTGTTAGTAGACGACAATCCTTCTATCCATGAAGATTTCAAGCGTGTCTTATGGAGGGACAATTCAAAGGCGCGCGACCTGGACGCAGATGCTGCTGCCTTGTTTGGCTATAATGAGGAAGTGGATGACGATTCAGATGAAGTGCCGTTTGAGCTGGATTCAGCCCTTCAAGGCGAGGAAGCTTTGGATAAGGTGAAAGCGGCTTGTGAGGCAGGTAATCCGTACGCGGTTGCTTTTGTCGATATGCGAATGCCTCCAGGTTGGGATGGGTTGAAGACTATCGAGGAAATCTGGAGGGTGGATTCCAATATCCAAATTGTGATTTGTACTGCCTACTCTGATCGTAGCTGGAAAGAAATTCAGAGAAGTCTCACCGAACGGGACCGATGGTTGGTCGTTAAAAAACCATTTGATCAAATCGAGGTGGTTCAGTTAGCCCATGCGTTAACAAACAAATGGGATTTGAAAAAGGCTGCCGATCTTCGAATGGAAGGCTTGGAGCAAATCGTTGCCTCTCGAACAGAGCAACTAACGGCTGCATTGCAAACCAACTCAGATTTTCTAAATCATGTTAGTCACGAGATGCTCACTCCCATGAACGGAATTTTTGGCTACCTTGATTTACTTTCAGAGCCCAATCCGGAAAGCGAGAAAATCGAGTACGTTTCCGAAGCACGGGAATGTAGTGAGCAATTGCTTCGACTGGTTAACCGGGTACTCGCCTACAATGAAGCTGGGTCTGATGAGGTTAATCCTGTGAATATAGCGGTAGAGTTGAATGCATGGTTAGAGGGCGTTCTGGATGAAGACCTTCGAAAAAGTGCAGCGGAAAGGAAACTTTCTCTCGAAATCGATATTGATCCGGCAATCCGAAATCAATATCATCTGCCTGCAAACGTGGTTGAGAAAGTGTTGTTACTGCTCCTCGAAAATTCTATCAAGTTTACCCGGGCAGGCGTTGTTGAAATATCAGTCCAACCGAGCGGTAAGGATCCGTCCAATTTGTTTTTTAAAGTTTCCGATACCGGCACGGGGTTGACGCCTGAGCAGGTTGAGCTGGTCAAAATTCCGTTTACTCAAATCGATAGCTCATTGACCCGAAGCAATGATGGAATCGGGATTGGTCTACCGCTTGCCCGTCGACTCCTGAAAGTGATCGGCTCCAGTTTGGAATTAGAATCGTTGGAAAATGAAGGTACTTGCGCTTCGTTTCATGTCACTTCTGTTTTAGGCGAGAAGATTTAGTTGATTTTCGATTTAGTTAGCCCCTGTTTCCCATAAAGGCCTAAAGCACTTCCACATGATCGATGTATCTTTGTTTCCAAAGCCTTGATCTTGGGCCAGTTTGTTAATGGCCTCAATGCTTTCTCCCAGAATGGGATTGGCTCCGTTTTGCCTGGCTAACTTCGTCGCCAGATTCACGTCTTTACAAAGCAAGTCTACTGAAAAGGTGGGGGTGGCATAATCATCCTCAGAGATGCTCTTGCCTAATTCCTTAAATAAATTACTGACCGTTCCAGCCTGGCTAGCCGTTAGGGTGTTGTAGAGCAGCTCGGGAGAAATCCCAACTTTATCCGCAATGGCCATCATTTCCGCAGTCATGGCATTGATGGCGCCGAACATGAGTTGGTTGAGCAGCTTTATTTTGTTTCCGCTGCCGGACTCTCCAATGGGCATAATCTGTGTTGCCAGTATATTGAGGACAGGCATGCATTTATTTAGATGCTCATCAGTATCGCCTCCGACAGGTAATGCCCATTTGCCGATACTCGCTGGCCTTCCTAATACAGGTGCGTCGAGATATCCCACATTCTTCGACTTGGCCAGAGTCGCTAATGTGCGAGTGCTTTCCGGATCGGTCGTGCTCATGTCGACGATCACCGAACCTTCCCGGATAGTGGAAAGGAGTCCGTCGGTTCCCGCTACAACCGCCTCAATTACACTTGGACCTGGAAGAAAGAGTATCACAATATCTGATTGTTTCGCTGCTTCTGCAGGACTTGTAACCAATTTGGCACCCAACCCTTGCACCCTTGCAGCTGAAGCTTGGTTTGGCTCAAAGACTGTCAATGGGTAGCCAGCTTCAATTATTTTTTCTGCGGCGGTGAAGCCCATGACTCCCGCACCAATTAATCCAATATTTTGCATAGTTGGTTATAGGTCTGAATTCTATTCGATCTTTAACTATGGAATTTCGAAGGTTTTGGGAAGGGTTGATTTTTCGCTCGAAGAAAAAACCGGATCGGTTCACGGTTTGGATCAACTGATATGCAAACTGTACTACTAGACTACGGAGATTCCCGGATCGAGGTTTCTCTACCTGATTCAGCCCATGTGTTTTGTTACGGAAAAGAGCACCATTCGCTTCCTTCCATTGATTCGCGCGAGGCAACAAGGATCGCTTTGGAAAATCCACTCGGATCACCGCCGCTAAGCGAGCTTGGTGGAAAAGGTAGGAAAGTGGTCATCGGATTTCCCGACAGAGTAAAAGGTGGTAGCCACGACAATGCCCATCGCAGAGTAGCAATCCCAATGATTATTGAAGAGCTGCAAAAGGGTGGCACCTTGCTGGAAGATATCACACTGCTTTGTTGTATTGGTCTGCATCGTAAAAATAATCTGGAGGACTGGAATGATTATTTGGGAAAAGACATCGTGGATAAATTTTATCCCGATCGTCTGATCAATCACGATGCCGAAGCCGAGGATCTCTGTGATTTCGGCCAGGATCAAGACGGTAACGTAGTCCAATGCAATCGCCTGATGGCAGAAGCTGATGTACCCATAGTTATCGGACATTGTGCAGGCAATCCCTACGGTGGATTCAGCGGCGGATATAAAATGATTGTTACTGGAATGGCAGGTTGGCGTTCCATTGCGTCCCACCACTGTCCAAAGACGATGCACCGCAAGGATTGGTTGGGAGCTTCGACGAGTTCTCATATGCGGCATCAGTTTAAATCCATCGGCCAGGCCATGGAAAAAGCCATGGGCAAAAAGTTTTTCGCGGTGGATGCCGTTATAGGACAGTTTGCTGAGGTCCTGGCCGTGCATGCGGGGGAGATTGAGGCGGTTGAAAAAGCCACCTGGCCCTTGGCAGAACAGTGGACGAACATTACTCTGGATATGCCCGAACCAGCCGATGTGTTGGTGATGGGACTTCCAAGGAATTTTCATTACGGTCCCGGGATGGGGAGTAACCCGATTCTTTTGAGCTTGGCTATCGCCGGTCAGCTATCGCGCTGCTGGAAGGCATTCCGCGAGGGTGGGGTAATTATTGCTTCGGCGATCTGTGACGGTGACTTCAATGAACAGTGGTTTCCATCCTATGAAAAAACATTCGAGGTGATGCAGGAGTATACCACCGTTACTGACTTCCTGGATTCCGAAGACATGTTAAGACTTTCTACGGATAAAGAATACTGTCGGCTTTACTCGGAAGAATACGCCTACCATCCGTTTCATGCCATGTCCATGTTGAGCGGGGGAAGTGTTCCCGAAAAATGGTGTTCGCGGGTAATTTTGGTTGGAGCGAAATCACCCCGGTATGCGCGTGAATTAGGTTACACGCCTGTGAAGGATTTTGATGAAGCACTTCGCGTGGCCGAACGATTTACAGGAAAGGATCCCCGTATTCTATGTACGCCTAATTGTTTTACAAGCGGGGCTGCGGTACACCTTCATGTGAAAGGCCACTGATATTTCTTAATCTATTTCGAATCTCCTTTGTGAATTCAGTTTTTCAATTTCTCCTTTTCTCTGTTCTGGCTTTCGAATTGGTAAGTTGTTCGCCCAAGTCAGATACCATCATTATTAAGGCAGGATTGATCGATCCGCCTGGTCATTTGGATGTAGTAGCGACGCAGCGTTATGCCGACCTGGTTAATCAACAAACCAATGGGCTCGTAAAAATAGAAGTATACCCGGCTTCCCAATTGGGCTTCGCAATGGACATGCTGCAGGGTTTGAAATTGGGAACGGTTGAAATGTTTGTGGGTGCCACAACCTGGCTTGGAGCCTTTGATCAAGATTTCTGGATTTCAGGTTGCCTCTATGTATTCAACGATCAGGAGCATGCGCGACAGGTTCACGAGGGTCCGATATTCACAGAGATGGCTGAAGCAATGCGTGAGAAAAATGGTATTCGACTGATTTCAATGAATTGGGATCGCGGGGCCCGTAATTTCATTTCCCGAAAAGCTCTGGTGGAGTTCACAGATTTGAAAGGGCTAAAAGTTCGCGTGCCCGAACAGAAAAGCTGGATCGCAAACTTTAAAATTGCCGGAGCCAACCCGACACCGATTGCTTTAGCCGAAACGTTCACCGGGTTGCAGCAGGGAATTGTGGATGCCACTGAGCAAGCGTCCAACTGGCTCTACTTTAACAAGTATCATACCATCGTTGATCATCTGGTAATTTCTGAGCACAACTACGAGGAGACCGGAATCATGATTTCGGAAAAACTCTACCAGGCTTTGCCAGGGGATGTTCAGGCGATTCTTGTGAGCGCAGCTCAAGAAGTGGCCGTCTGGCATAACCAACAATTGAGCCAGGAAATTGCAGAGGCAGAGGCGAGTATCAAAGCTGCTGGTGTAACCGTGATCTCGGTCAATAAGGCCGCTTGGAAAAAAGAATTCCGAAATCGATTTCCTAAGGTCGCTAAGGAAGTGGGTTATTCAGAAGCACTTTCCCATCACATCATGGATGAATGGGAATGAGCCACTTAGCGAAACTATCCGCGAAACTCCGATGGTTTAATGGATGAAGCATCTTGAAAATTGGATACACAAGCTGGTCTTCGTGTGTGTGGCACTTTTGCTTGGACTGATAACCTTGCTCGTGATTCTCCAAATCACGTTTCGTTTTGTTTTAAACGACCCATTGCCCTGGCCTGAGGAACTTTCGCGATTGTTGTTTATTTACCTGGTATTCATTGGTGGTGCAGTGTCGTCAAGAAACAACGATCACATCGGCATCGATCTTATTGATCATCTGGTGACCGTGCCAAAACGCCAGGCGGTCCTTCACTTTCTTCGGTTGAGTGCTACCTCCCTTGTTCTGGTAGTGGTTGCCTTTGGCTCGCTTCAGATTTTGCCAAACATCGCTGGGATGAAGCTGCCAGCTACCGGCCTCCCCATGGCGCTGATGACTGTACCCGTTTTTGTGGGATCGGTACTCATGGCCTTTTGGACGCTTATCCATTCTGGAAAGTCCGCCCGGATTATTTTTAGTAACTCCGGCCCAGTTTCAGGGGAGGAGAGAGGCGAGCCGGTCTCAAAGGAGGACCCCGAATAAGCAGGAATGGAAGCGCTAATTCTCATCGGTGGTCTGTTGTTTCTCCTCTTGATCGGAGTACCGGTTTTCTCATCTCTTCTTCTATCAAGCTTTGCGCTGATTCTTTATAAAGGGACCTTGCCTGTGCTAATCCTCGCACAGCGGCTACCCAATACCCTGGATAGTTTTCCACTGCTTGCTATTCCATTGTTCATTCTCGCAGCTGAAGTCATGAACAGGTCCGGGGCGACACAGCAGATTTTTCGCTTTGCCAATGCCTTGGTAGGGCACATCACAGGGGGACTTGGCCATACGAATGTGGTGGCGAGTATGTTGTTTTCCGGTATGTCAGGTTCGGCGGTTGCTGATGCTTCGGGTCTGGGAATGATCGAAATCAAGGCCATGTTCGACGAAGGATATGACCGCGCTTTTAGTGCGGCGGTAACAGCAGCCTCTTCCACGATTGGCCCCATAATCCCGCCCAGCGTTCCTATGGTTATTTATGGAGTTATTTCCGGGGCATCCATCGCCGAACTATTCCTCGGTGGCATCGTTCCAGGGATTATCATGGGTTTAAGCATGATGGGATTAATCGCCTTTATTTCTCGCAAGAGAAACTACCGCTTCCGATCCCAACGACCGTCATCTCTGGAACTGTTTCGTGTCTTCTGGCAGTCTCTGCCGGCGTTGCTACTTCCGGTTATTATTCTGGGAGGAATATGGGGAGGCGTCTTCAGTCCGACCGAAGCTGCAGGCGTAGCCGTGGTCTATTCCTTGCTTATTGGTCTGGTGCTAAATCGAGAAATAAAATGGCGCCAGATTCCAGCCATACTGTTTGCGGCGGGAAGCTCTACCGCGTCAATCATGCTAATTGTTGCAGCTGCAGGGCTCTATGGGTGGCTTATCTCTGTAGAACAATTCCCACAAGCCCTTAAAGAAGTCCTGCTATCGGTCACTGACGACCCGATCAAACTCATGCTGATCATTAATGTGGTTCTCCTTGTGATGGGTATGTTCATGGAGCTGATTGCTGTATTAACGATTGCGGTACCAGTTTTCCTTCCGGTTATGACAGCTGTCGGAATTGACCCCGTCTACTTCGGAGTAATCGTAGTTCTCAATCTTATGATCGGATTGTTATCGCCACCCTTCGGCTTAAACCTTTTTATAATGCAGCGCATTTCAGGCGTAAAGTTTGGGTCATTGGTCCGCGAGTTGACTCCTTTTATAATGATCCTTCTTGGAACGCTTCTATTGATGGTTCTGTTCCCGGAGTTGGTCCTGTTCGTGCCTAATGCGATGAGATAACTGGCAGCGCATGAAACGTTTTCCAGGCTAGGCGAATTTCCGATGTCTCATTCGGTCAACAGCTACGGCGAGAATGATGATGCCCCCGATGACCATTTCCTGAACCCATTTTGGCCAGCCCATTTGTTGGCCACCCATGTAGAGTATCGTTATGATGAGAGCTCCGATGATGGTTCCTAAAATGGAACCTTCGCCACCGGAGAAACTGGCACCACCGATGATGACAGCGGCGATCACAAATAATTCGTACATGACTCCAGTCGTTGGTTGGCCGACCCCGCCAATATAGGAAAACTGCATGAAGCCTGCGAGTGCGCAAAAGAACCCGGTCAATCCATAGACAATAAGTTTTGTCCGACCGACCGGTACTCCACACAGCCGAGCTGTTTCTTCGTTTGAGCCCACGGCGTATACGTGTCGACCAAAGCGGGTGTATCTTAGAATAAAGGATGCGATGGCGATGCAAAGGATCAAGATCCATACTCCTGGTGGAAATAGCATCCAGCTCTTTGCCTGGTTGGTGAGGGTAGGGTCCATAAGGCCTCCGATCCAGGTTTCCTCCGGCGGATAGATATCCCGTTCGCTGGCTATTCCTTTTGCTAAACCTCGAATGATCCCCATAGACCCGAGTGTGACGATGAACGGAACTATTCGTAAGCGAACTATCAGCGCTCCATTGAGCAATCCAACGCAGGTCGATGCGCCTATGGCGAGTAGACAGGCTAGAATAGGAGTTGCCGTTGGGTATTGATGAACGAGGTAAACGAGTTCGCCGGCGGGACCATCTATTTGAAGATTAAGTGTCCAGGCGACAACGACAACAGCAAGTGCGATGATGGATCCAACCGATAGATCGATGCCCGCTGTGATAATTACAAAAGTCATTCCCAGGGCAACGGTCGCGTAGACGGAGCTTTGGCGAACGATGTTTTCCAAATTCCTTAGCGAGTAGAATTTTCCGTCTTCGACAAAGATTGCGAAAAATAAGAAGACCACGATCAACGCGAGAAATCGTGCGGCTATATTGACCCACGTTTTGGATAACATGGATTTAATAAAAGAATTTGTTTTTGATGTATTCATGTAGCGGGGTCGTTCATGCGCCTATGGCGGCGGTCATTAACTGGTGCTCATCCCAGTCATCGACTGGGCGGGACTCGCCAAGTTCTCCCCGACACATCACTGCGATTCGGTCACAGATGCCGAGGAGTTCCGGTAGATAGCTGCTCACTAGTAGAATGGCTTTGGGTTTGCGGTTTGCCGTCTCGTCTCCGAGGGCCAGTGAGTCGATAAGCCGGTAGATTTGCGCTTTAGAGGCTACATCGATTCCCCTGGTCGGTTCGTCGAGAAGGAGAATATTAACATCGGCATGGAGGAGTCGGGCAATGGCGACTTTTTGCTGGTTTCCACCTGAAAGATCATTGGTTCTTTGATCCGCTGATTCACACTTGATCGGGATCTTTTCAATCCACGGTTGGCAGGCAGCCTTTTGTTGAACAGGCAGCACCAATCGGCCGGGCCCCAATTCTTGAAGTTTTGGTAAAGTAATATTGTCGGCTATGCTCAGTCCGAGAGCCAACCCCTGCTCTTTACGGTCTTCACTCACCATTCCTATATTCTGCTCCCACCTCAGGGCAGGTGTGCTTGGGCCGGAGTATCCCCTTACGGTTACTGTTCCTTCTGCAACAGGCTCCAGGCCAAATATCGATTCAAGCAGCTCGGTGCGGCCGGCTCCTATAAGACCCGCTATGCCAAAAACTTCTCCTTCTCTGAGTTGAAATGTGGATGATCCCGGTTTCTTTGGCCCGGAGAGGTTTTTTACTTCCAGGACAATTTCTCCAGGAACGTGCTCATTCCTCGGGTACAGTTCTTCGACACTCCGGCCAACCATGAGGGCTATGATCGAATCCTTGGACGCTTCTGCGGTTATTCCGCTGCCGACACTTTCTCCATCTCGAAGTACGGTGAAGCGTTGGCTGAGTAATTGAACTTCTTCCAGGAAGTGGGAAATATAGATAACGGAAATGCCCTTTGAGGATAGGGAACGAACAAGGTCAAAAAGTTTTTCAATGTCCTTGGCAGCCAGCGAGCTTGTTGGTTCATCCAGGACGAGAACACGACTTTCGAGCGCAACGGCACGGGCGATTTCGACCAACTGTTGCTGGGCAATTGAAAGCCTTCCCACGGGAGTTTCCGGATCTATCGATTCAAGACCTACTGCCTTCATCGCTTCTCTTGCTTGCTGTTTCATCGCTTTCCATTTGATCAATCCCCGATGGGCCGGCTCCACTCCCAGTAGAATGTTTTCCATCGTCGACAGGTGAGGAGCGAGTGAGAGTTCCTGGTAGATCATTGCCACACCGGATTCTCTGGCGTGAAGTGGATTGGTTGGCTTATAGGGTTCTCCGTCCAGGTATAGAGAGCCACCGTCAGGTGAATGCGCGCCTGACAGTACTTTCATCAAGGTGCTTTTACCCGCACCGTTTTCTCCAACAAGAGCCATGATCTCTCCTGGCGATACCGAGAGATCGACTCCTTTAAGCGCCCGGGTAGCACCGAAGCGCTTCTCGATACCCCGCATTTCCAGTCGTGGAGGAGAAATCACTTTTCAAAAAAATCGGATTAAAAGAAAGCCCATCGAAGCTTATTTCAATCCAACCAATGTTCGAATGGCTGGCTCGTTCTTCAATCGCTCCACGGTGACGACTTCTACGCCGGTATCGATATGGGGTTCTACTGGTTGGCCCTTCGAAACGGCATAGGCTGTTTTGACAGCAAGATAGCCCATCTTTTCCGGGCTCTGTACGATCAGTGCGTCAATCTTTCCGGACTGAACTTCTTCGACCAGTTTTTTGGAGCTGTCAAATCCGACAAAGGTAAGGTCCACCTGGATACCACCATCTCTAAGATCGTCGATTGCGGATGAAACACCCAGGGTGGCGGTCAGGTTTGCGGCGAATACAGCATCGACTGCCAGTTTGCCATTTTCAATGAAACGTTCAAAAGTATTGGAGACGACGCTTTTTGAGCCTTCGAGCGTACCAGATTCAGAGTAGGGATCGGCCAAAATCGTATGTCCCGCCTTTTTGGCTGACGCTATAAAACCTTCCGCGCGTTTTGTAGTACTGGCAGTTCCCTGGACGTAACGGAAAACAATGATGCGACCGTTCGAGGAAAGTCGTTCGGAAATATATTGTGCCGCCAAAGCGCCACCCAGTTCATTGTCGGTAGCAACGAAACTGGAATGGGCATCTCCGTCTATATCTGAGTCGAATACGACGACGGGGATGCCGTTATCCACTGCAGACTTGACCGGCTTTCTTTGTGCCTGGTTGTTGAGTGGTGCCAGAGCAATCGCATCGACTCCCAGGTTGATCATGTTTTCGATAATCTTTGTCTGCTCGGCGATCTCGGTTTCTGTAACGGTGCCTTCCCATTTTAAATCGACGTCCAGCTCAGTTGCTGCCCTGCGTGCGCCTACTTCAACGGTTTCCCAAAAATCTCCCCCTGTCGCTTTGGGTATTGCCGCGATAACCGTTCGATCGTCGCCCGAAGACCCCGATGCGGAGTCCTTTGACGGCGTGCATGCAACAAAAGCCGCGCAAATAAAAATTAGAAAGTAGAACAGTAAGGTAGGTTTCTTTGGGTGTTTCATTTTATTGAAGAAGCTATGTGCCACATTGATTAGATTTTGCACAGGTGGAGAAAAAAGGTGTCAGCGCTTGTAAGCAAGAAATAATAGGCAGACCCACCACCGTCTTTTTGGGGGATGGTGTTTGAAGTAAAAGTCAAGACCTGGCCAACAAACCAGTCTTTAGAAAATGAGACTTTCGTTCCCAAACAATAGGGATCTTGCTGCCTCTTTGAAGAGCCTCGGTATCAAAATCAATTCCCAGGCCTGAACCTGTAGGGGGTGTCATTAACCCATCGTCCTGCAGTTTAAAGATCTCTTTGTTTCTGATGTAAAACAACCACGGGTTCTCTCCGAGCTCCTGCGCTGCATGATCATTGTAATGAATGCCATCGGCACACTCCAAAAGAAATGCACTTCGACTCGTGACCATCGCCTGATAAATACCCATGAACGCGATGGCAGACAAAGGACAATGGGGAGCGATCCCGATGCCGGCAGCATCTGCTATCGAAGCAATGCGGCGTAAATTGGTGATGCCACCGACGTGGACCATATCAGGTTGAATGATGTCTACACCTTTATTTGCTGTTAAACGAAAGAAGTCACTCGAGCAGTACATCCGTTCTCCCGTGGCTATGGAAATACCGGCTGCCATCTGGCGAATCGCAGGCAGCTCATGTTCGTAAGCCGGCTCGACAGGCTCTTCTATGAATAGGGGAGCGTAAGGGCGAAGCGCATCGATGAGGCGACGTGCGGTTGGCGGTTTCAAACGCCCGTGTCCATCGTAGGCTACCGACACGGAGGAAGGCAGCGCTTCCGATAATGCTTTGGCAACTGCCGTCGCCTGTCTGATACCACCGTGCACATCCACCGGTCCCATGACTGGGCAGGCGTTGAGCTTTAGCGCACAGACCTTTGATTCCGCGATAACTTTCAAAGCTTGTTCCACTGCCGAATCCGGTTCCGGCACATTTCCGCCGATCCATCGATAATAGGGTAATCCTTTGGTGTGCAGCAAACCGCCGAACAATTGGTAGAGCGGCACTTGAAGTCTACGCCCCAGGATGTCCCACAGAGCCGTTTCGATTCCTGCGGCCACACTTCGCTGAACAGGACTGTTGCTGTAAAAATCGTGACTGAGAAAATCCTGGACCACGCTAATACGGTTGGCATCTTTGCCCACGAAGAACGGAGCCATATCCCGAGCCAGCGCACTGACGGTTACGGTATGGCTCTCCAGGGTGATGTCCCCATAGCTTTCACCCTCCTCAGTGATCACCCGAACCAGGGCAAACCTGGGAGGTATCGTGAACACTTCTATCGCCTTTATAGAATTGGGGCGAAGGTGGTCTCTCGGGGATTCACTATTCATAGGATGATTCTGTTTCAGGATCTCGGACCTAAGACGAAATATCCGTGAAGGTCAAACAAGCCTACTGCAAAACTGTTCAATGCGATCCAGGCCTTTCACGATTTGCTCCATGCTGGTTGCATAACTGATGCGAATGTATTCGTCCGCCCCGAATGCGAGTCCGGGAACAGCTGCAACACTTTCCTCTTCCAGCAAACGGCTGCAAAATTCTGATGAGTTGAGCCCGAATTTTGAAATATTGGGAAACAGATAGAATGCACCTTGGCTGCGGTAGCAACTCATCCCGGGAATCGAGGAAAGCTTATCGCACGCGTAGGCTCTTCGTTCCGCAAACGCTTCCAACCAACCAGCGAGATGGTTCATCGGCTCGACCAATGCAACGACTCCGCCTTTTTGAGCAAAGGAGGTCGGATTGCTGGTGCTGTGGCTTTGGATAGCTGCAATTTTTTTGGCAATAGGTTCAGGCGCGGCGATGAAACCGAGTCGCCATCCCGTCATGCTCCAGGCTTTTGCGAATCCATGCACAATAATGGTTTGATCCTGGTGGGCCTGGGAGAATGAGGCCACGCTTTTATGAACCGCTCCATCATACAGAAGGTGTTCATAAATTTCATCACTCATAATGAGCACTTCTTTTTCGATACAAATATCGCCCAGGACTTTTATTTCGTCGGGTGTATAAACAGCTCCCGTTGGATTACTCGGTGAGTTCAGAATAAACAAGCGGGTCTTCGGAGTTATAGCCTCCCGCAGTTGATCGGGTGTTATTTTGAAATCCGTTGCATCGCCCGTCTCCAGAATAACCGGAGTTGCCCCGGCAAGTTTTACGATCTCGGGATAGCTCAACCAATAGGGTGCGGGAATGATTACCTCATCGCCCTCTTCGCAGAGCACCATCATCACATTGTAGATGGAGTGCTTACCACCGCAGGAAACCACTACCTGGCTCGCTTTATAATCTAGGCCGTTTTCGCGTTTGAATTTGTCCGCGATCGCCTGGCGCAATTCGGGGATTCCGGCCGCAGCCGTATATTTGGTAAATCCTTCATCCAGGGCTTTCTTGGCGGCATCTTTAATAAAGTCCGGAGTGTCGAAATCGGGCTGACCCGTTCCAAAGCCGACCACGTCAATTCCGGCTGCCTTCATTTCCTTGGCCTTGGCATCGATGGCCAGCGTGACTGATGGAGCAAGTGCTTCTACCCGTTGTGAGAAATGTATATTCATAAGTGGATTAATTTCTGAAAACACAGACTGTTTCCGATTCGCGCTCGATTGCCACCAAATTTTTTTCAATTTTCCGATTAAAGGTGTATCTAAAAGTGGGTGAGTACCCGGCCTCTTCTCCGACCAGGCTGCTTAATTTATGAACTCCTGCAACCCGGAGGGTAGGGTGGCTGTACGCGCCTGCGTGCTATTTCTTTCCGCTGGGAAACTTAAACTCAAAATCGGGTACCAGAACTGTAGGAAGTGAGCTTGTATTCCTTGGCTTGTCGAAATGGCTCCCGATTCTTCCAGGTTCTGTATATTTTGCCTTGGGGCTGTTATCCCAGCGCATCGAGCGGACTGGGCACTCCGATGCCCGGCTTGGCCATCACGTGAGTGTAGATCATGGTAGTCTCCACGGATTTGTGACCGAGTAGCTCCTGGACCGTTCCTGCCCGGTGTTTTCACGGAGTTGAGATGTTGGGCTTGACGACGGAGAGGTTAGGGCGCGCACTTTTGTGCGTAACCGCAGCCGTGAGGGAGGAACAACCGGCATGTCATCCCGAGGATGGGTCTAAACCATATACCCACAGGTAGCATTCAGATTGTACATTTAAACTACATTATCTTAAATATTTATTACCTGTTTGGACACATCCGGTGAAAACTGCAGGCTTATGTCCACACCGTTTTCCAGTAAGTGCGTGGCATAACTATGTCGCAGAGTATGTGATGTCACCCGCTTGTTAATCCCAGCACGTCGGGCAGCTTTAGTAATTTGTCTTTGATAAGGCGTTTTTGTAAGATGATGCCGACGCACAACCTCACTCCGAGGATCTTTACTAAGCTGACGGCTTGGGAACACCCACTGCCATATCCATTGCTCGCCCGCCTTCGGATATTTTCTGGCTAGGGCAGGAGGCAAATACACACCAGGCACACCAGCTTCTCTATCCTTGTTATAAAGCTCTTTTACCCGAACCAAGTGTTGCTTCATGAGAGTGTAAGATACACATAAGCAAACTCTGAGCTTTGCAATAAAATAGTGAACATAATATCATTATCATTTATTACTTCTTTAAACCAGTTGTTTAGAGCACTCAATTTTTCAATTTCACTGAAACATTAATGCATGCGATTACCGCCAAATCCTGCGATTTTCTCCCGTAATCAACAACTGTTTTCACCTGGATATGATGCAATTTGAGGAAAGTACCTACGTGACTGCAACAATCGACGGAAAAGGAGTGAGCAAATATTTCACCTTGCTCTACCTACACGCCCGATGTTTATTGAGTTTCAAGAATGAAACACTCCAAAATAATCTCGGCATTCAACCAAGTTACGTTGCACTGAGTGCTACTTAATATAGCGTTCTGAGAAAGAAGTTGACGATTCCTTAATTATTCCTTTTTTATACCATAATGGAATTCGAGTATGACCCCGAAAAGTCAGAATCGAATCGTGAAAAGCACGGTATAGATTTCAACGAAGCACAAACACTCTGGGATGATGAAAGACACCTCATCGTTCCTGCCCGATCCACAACCGAAGAGCGCTATGCCCTCATCGGGAGCTATCGTGGGAGTCTGTGGACGTGCATATTCACGCTGAGAGAAACGAACTTGAGAATAATATCGGTACGAAAGGCAAGAGATGAAGAAAAAGAAGGATACCATAACAGCTAAGGAACTCGATCAACGATTCGATGATGGAGAGGACATAAGCAAATACCTTGATTGGAGCAAAGCTACGCGTCCCGGACTTGAGCAGAAACGAATGAATGTCGATCTTCCTGTCTGGATGATTTCTACACTCGACAAGGAAGCGAAACGAGTCGGTGTTACCAGACAATCCATCGTGAAGATGTGGTTGTCGGACCGCATCAAATCAGAAATCGGGTAGCTGAGGGAATCTAACCCCCAGCCCCCACACCACCTAGCATGCGGATCCGCACTAGGCGGTTCCGAAACGCTATCGAACCGTAGTTGGATAATGGATATGAATCCACAATGTTTTAAGAGATAATAATCCTTGGTTGCTTAACCAGTCTGAGGAGAGTGCTTCATTAATGACAGGAGTTTTAGACATTACCCAGCAACCCTTACCCGAGACTCCATGGAGAGTCGCATTTCTGCGACCTATCCCCAGTTTCATCAGATTGCGGATTCGGTTACTGATTGTCTTCCACTGCTTCCAATAACAACAACGCAAACGACGCCGTATCCAACTATCCAGACTAAGAACCACTTTGTAGGTGTGACTTATTCCATAGTAACCCATCCACCCACGCATGTATTGCGTAAGCTTCATTAGTCGCCATTTCATGGATACACCCAAGCTTCGACTCGTTAGCTTAAGGATACGGTATTTGAACGAGTGCAGTGACTTGGCACTCCACACGATTCGTTTGCCTTTGAATGCAAACCCTAGGAATTCGAGCTGGGGGGCTTTAACCACTTGGCTCTTTTCCTGGTTCACCTTCAATTTGAGCTTGGCCTCAATGGAGAGCCAATGGGGGGAGAGCCAATGGGGTCATGGAGGGTATGATCCGAGGACATCGGTAACAGATCTTCTAAGGACATCGGTAACACTTTTTATTGGCACTTATGCCTTGGAAAGAAACCGAACCGATGACCGAAAAAGAGCGATTTGTTACCTTGGCCCAGACGGGCCGTTTTACGATCAGTAGTTTATGTACGGACTTTGGGATCAGTCGAAAGACCGGTCACAAGTATCTATTGCGCTATGAAGCGGAAGGCCGGGAGGGCTTGAAGGAGCGCAGCCGCCGTCCGAAGCATTGTCCGAGTACGACGGCTGATGGAGTTGAGAAGCTGATACTCAAGGAGCGTCGGAAGCATCCGACCTGGGGGCCGAAGAAGCTCCGCGATCTATTGATAAAGATTCATGGCATCGATCGCCCGCCCCACGAAAGCACCATTGCCTTGGTCCTCAGTCGCCACGGTCTGAGCCAGAAGCGCAAGCGTAAGGCGGGTGTGTATCGGGTCCACCCAGAGCATCTGACCGAGCCGACGCGGCCGAACGAAGTATGGACTTTCGATTTCAAGGGCTGGTTCATCCTGCAAGATGGCCAGCGCTGCGATCCGTTTACAGTGTGCGACCGCTACAGTCGTTATGTGGTTGGATGTCATGCCTGCGCCAACCAGCAATTCAAGGGCACGTTTCGCCTATGTAAAAAGCTGATGCGTCACCATGGCCAGCCCGATATCATTCGCGTGGACAATGGCACGCCATTTGCCTCCATCGCCTTGGGAGGCTTGTCGCAGCTGAGCGTATGGTGGATAGAACAGGGCATACAAGTGGAGTTTATGACACCCGCCTCTCCGCATGAAAACGGCTCCCATGAGCGCATGCATCGCGATCTGAAAGCAGAAGCCACCCAGCCGCCCTCGCGCAATCTATCGGCGCAGTGCCGAGGGGGAAAGGATCAGCCCTTGATGTTTGGTATTAACGCCTTTCTCTAGTTCGATTGGATTGGCGTTATGGCTCGTAAACCTCGCATTCAATACCGCGGAGCGTTGTATCATGTGATCTCAAGAGGGAACTATCGAAAGGACCTGTTTACCATTGGGAAGACTGGGGAGCAGTTTGAAAAAGCGATCTTTGAAGTCTGCGCGCGTTGGGGGTGGAAATTACACGCTTATGTCATCATGAGCAACCACTACCATTTGGCCCTGGAGACTCCCCTTGGAAACCTGGTTGAAGGTATGCGTTGGCTTCAGGGCACCTTCGGCAATCGATTTAATAAATTCACAGGGGAGCAAGGCCATGTTTTCCAGGGACGCTACAAAGCACTTCTTGTCGAGCCCGGACGTTCTTTGCTGGGACTGGTCAACTACATTCACCTGAATCCGGTAAGAGCCAAACTTCTGGGCGTCGACCAGTTGAAGCAATTTTCTCTCTCCAGCTATCCCAAATTATTCAAGCGTTCCGTCATGCCTCCACTGGTTCGCGGCGGGTTTTTGTCTGAATGTAATTTGCCTGATAACCTTTCAGGCATTCGCCAATACGAAAAGTTACTACATCTGCAGGAAGAAGGAGATCCGCGCAAAAAAACTGAAATGCAAAAGAAATACCTGCGTGGTTGGGCGATTGCGACTGAGGACTATAAGAAAGAACTGCATAAAGATTTCAAAAAAATGGAAGCCGCCAAGGACTGGGGAGGAAGGGAGCTCCGGGAGTTGAACGAACTGACCCACGAAACACTGGTTTCCAAATGGATTCGGAAGCACCGAAAGACAGAACAGCAGGTGTCGCAAGACAAGAAGTCAGCCACTTGGAAAATTGAACTCGCAAAAGAACTAAGAAGTAAAACCAGCGCAAGCAATCCCTGGATTGCCCGCCGCTTAAACATGGGAGATCCAAGCAACGTCAGCCGTCATGTTAACTCGACACCAAACATCAAGGGCTGACCCCTTTTCCCTACTCGATAAACGCATAGACGGATCCACGATCAGCAAAATCACACTGGTAACCTGTAAAGGATCGGCCCAAGGCGGTCACCTCCTTTTCAATCTGGCTTCCCTTGGTTTCGAGGGTAGCTGAAACACCGATGATGTCGGCACCGGCCTCCGCCAATCCCAATGCCATGGATTTTCCGATTCCCCGTTTGCAACCGGTAACCAGTGCCGTTTTTCCCGAAAGATCAAAGCCGTTTTGAATACTCATGATTAATAGAAATTAACTTCTGCAATCTATGAGGTATTTGATGCCATCCGGATTCGCTTCAATGATTTCAAACGTTTCCTGAACTACATCAATTGGACTAATCCGCGTGATCAGCTTCTCGAGGTGCAATTTTCCGCTAGCGGCAAGCGCTATGGCTTCGTCAAAATCCCGCTCTTCATAGAGGCGGGCACCAATCAACTTCAACTCCGACCAGAAAAACTTAAACAGGTTGACCGGCTTGGGTTGAGGGTGGATGGCAACCATCACAATACGTCCCCGCACATTGGGCAATTCAGTCATCACTTCAACACCGGGACCGGATCCCGAAACTTCAAATACACAGTCAGCCATAGAACCATTCGTAGCTTCTCGAACTGCCTCGACCAAATTCGTTTTAAGGGGGTTAACCGCACCAAGCCCCAACGAAGCGGCCAGCTTGAGACGCGATTCATTTACTTCCGAAAGAATGACATGGGCACCTTTTTCCTTCGCGACCAAAGCGATAAGCAATCCGATGGGTCCTCCGCCGATTACCACACAGTTTTCGCCGACAACCACTTCTCCCAAGCGGACATCATGACAAGCCACGGCGGCTGGTTCGATCATGGCTCCATGCTCAAGGCTCAGATCGTCAGGCAGACTGTGCAAGGTGTATGCAGGTACGGTCCAGGAAGCCTGCATACCGCCAGGCAAATCGATACCGATAAACTTCAGGTTTTTTCCAACATGAGCATGCCCCTTATCAAAGTCCGACGCTTCGCCAAATAACAACGGTCGAACAGCAACCCGGTCGCCCACCGACACATTGCTAACACCTTCTCCCACTTCTGCAACAACGGCAGAGACTTCGTGACCGATTGGTAGCGGGGTTTTTACCCGTTGATCCATATGACCATGGAAAATATGAATGTCGGTTCCACAAATTCCACAATAGGCGACGTCGAGTCGCACTTCACCTTTTGCTGGAGGAATGACAACACTCTCCCCTACTCCTACCGTTCGATTACCTTTATAAACTGCTGCTTTCATGATTGATGTCTTAAAGTCTGAATGGGATATAAAATTTCCCGTTAATTACTGATCATTTGTCGAACGCAAAATCGCTTCACGGCCAATTCATCTATCTCCAAACCCAATCCCGGACCTCGTGGAATCTCCACAAATCCTCCCGATTGCTCAAACGTAATCGAAGCCAAATCATTGCGAATGGGGTTTGGGGTCTGATCGAATTCCATCACCGGCTCCTGTTGATAGGGCCGGGGGATACGGGCGTAAGGACAAGGAGCGAAAGTCGAGGCCAGGCTGATGCTCGCGGAAATCATGATCGCCGAACCCCATACATGAGGGTTGACCTGAATTCCCATGGCATTAGCGGTGCTGGCAACATTTCGAAACTCGGTGATACCGCCGATATAACGAACGTCGGGCTGAGCAATATCAAGTGCCCTGCGAGCCAGAAAGTCCCTGGCCTCAAAACGGTTGTACCAAACTTCACCTCCGGCAACGGTCAGAGGTTGCCCGGCTTTGACATCCAAATAACCTTCTACATCATTCGCAATCAGAGGTTCTTCAAACCAATGGATATCCAATTCTGCCAACCGGTTTCCAATATCTATCGCGGTCGAAACATTGTAGGCCTTATTCGCATCCACCATTAAAAAGAGATCGTCGCCTATCGCATCACGAATGGCCGCTACGCGCCTAACATCATCGGACACGCTGAGTCCTCCAATTTTTGTCTTCATGCCTTGGTAACCAGCTTCGACATACGATTCAGCTTCCGCCGTTAATTTGGCATAACCTTCATCATCCCGATAATAGAGTCCTGTTGCGTAAACAGAGACCTTCTCCCTTACCGATCCGCCAAGTAGCTCAGCGATACTTTTACCTACGGACTTACCCAAGAGATCCCACAGAGCGATATCAATACAGCTAATCGCACCGCCGCCGAATCCACCTGCCTGATTATCGTTGTGAATCGTGTGAAATAACTTGTGCCACAATTTGTTAATATTGCCTGGATCCTCACCGAGCAACTGCGGAGCGAAATAATCGTGGATAATCGTTTGAGACGGAGAGCCCCCTCCTTCACCCCAACCGACCAACCCATCGTCGGTGGTAATCTTGCAGATTAGCGCAGCTCGTTTCGCAGCCATACCCTGTGACCAGGCAAAAGGTTCATCAATTGAACTCTCTAACAGGAATGTTTCTATCGTCTGAATTTTCATATGCTCTTAGTATCAAGACACTAATTTCAAAATCGATCCAGCAAAGATATTCTCCAATTTGGTTGGTGGAGATGATATTGAAAATTATCGATAATGAATATTTCCGAAATGCGCCCTTTCCTATTTAGTGCGAGACTTTCAGTAAATACCAGCCATGCTATTCAATTTAATTGCACCCGGATCGTCCCATTCATGAAAGCACTAAAACCCTATTTCTTATTTCTGTCCTTGTTAATCCTCAACTCTGCCAAAGCATCCAGCAACGATTTCGGAATGTTGATTTTCGAAGACAGCTTTGAAAGAACCGAATCCCAGGAACTCAAAGATGAACCGGGAAACGAATGGACCACCAGCAGCGACAAGACGGCCAAGAGTTATAAGGAAGTCGATCTGCGCGATGGACACATGTATATCTACACCCATGCCGAAGCCAATCATGCCACCTCGGTTCGACACGCATTCGCATTCAAGGACGGCATACTGGGACTCCGTTTTATGTTTGAGGATGAGAACGATATTTTGACGCTCAACTTTGCCGACATGGATTTAAAGACGGTCTGGGCCGGACATCTTTTCAAAGCAACAATAGGAACAGAGGACGTAAAAATAACCGACCAAAAAACCGGTGAAATGAACCTGGAAATCCGAAACGCCAGGCAAGACAACTCAATCACAGAAGTCCAAAAGGAGCTCATCTCCAAAAAGAGGAAGATCTTTCCCTACAAACTGACTACCAATCACTGGCATCAGGTCCACGCCACGATCCAAGGCGACGAGCTCAGCTGTACCATTGATGGGAAACTTGCAGGAACTTTCCGCTCCGAAGGATTCGACCATAAAACAAAAAGACCTCTTCGATTGCTGGTCGCCAAAAACGCTTATGTGGATGACGTGCAAATTTGGAAAAAGCGATAAGTCTCCCCGGACTTCCACACATAGCAGAGGTCAATCCGATTATTCATGATTAAAAATCTAAAGGTCAGGCAGAAAAGCGGGCAGGATACGAAACCTAGTTGTCCTCTAAGAACACTTAATCAAAGTAGGAAGACCCCCACCTCTGCAGCTAGGCCGTTAAAAATATCCTTCCTTGTTGGCGTTCTCATGGTGGCCTCAGGTTTTATGAAAACGGGCGCGCTTCTGGGCGCGACGGACCGGCCCAATATCGTGGTGCTTCTGTCCGATGACCACAGCCTGCGGGACAGTACGGTTTATAGCGCTTCACAGGTCCCGACGCCGAACATGGACCGGCTGGCACGGGCGGGCATGACTTTTAACCGGGCCTTTGTGGCCTCGCCGAGCTGCGCCTCGGATCGGGCCAGCCTGCTCACCGGGTTGATGCCGGCCCGGCATGGTGCGGAATCCAACCATCAGGCTCCGCATGCCTATATTCGAAAGCTTCCATCGTATTTGCAGGAGCTGGGTTACCAGGTGGTGGCCTTCGGAAAAGTGGGGCATTATCTGCAGACCAAGCTCTATGGATTCGAACATTTTGAGCACACCGGCTTTCATGACGATGTCTGTATCGATGCGGCGGTTGACTGGCTGCGCGGGCGGCGGGACGAGCGGCCCCTGGCCTTGTTCGTCGGAACCAACTGGCCGCATACGCCCTGGCCCCAGGAGGGTCACCGGTGGCAGGCGGCCGACATAAGAATTCCTCCCGAGCATGTGGATACGCCGGAGACCCGGGCCTGGCGGGCCAATTATCTGGGGGCCGTTGACCAGATGGACCGCGATTTCGGGAAGGTGCTCGACACGGTGGACGCTGTTCTGGGGGACGACACCTTCATCTTGCAGACCTCCGACCATGGCGCCCAATGGCCCTTTGCGAAATGGAATCTTTATGATGAGGGCATTCATGTTCCCATGATCGTGGTCTGGAAAGAGAAGATCAAGGCCGGCTCCCGTACCGATGCCTTCGTCAACTGGACCGACATCCTGCCCACCTTGGTGGAAGTCGCCGGAGAACCGCCACCCCAAAACCTGGACGGGGCCTCATTCGCCGGGGTCTTGCGGGGCGAAAAAACGTCCCATCGGGACCGCATCTTTACCACCCATACCGAGGATGCCGGGCAAAAAACCGGCGACGCCAATGTCTATCCCATCCGGTCAGTGCGAACGGAGGAATGGAAGTATATCCGCAACCTGTTTCCCAGCCATGCCCACACCACCCATATTGACCAGGTGACCTCTGACCAGTATTTCGACAGTTGGCTGGAGAAGGCCCAATCCGACCCCGGCGCGGCCCGCGTGGTGCAACGCTATTACTGGCGACCCGCCGAGGAACTCTATCACCTGACCGAAGATCCCGCAGAACAGGTCAACCTGGCGGGCGATCCCCGCCATACCGCCACCCTGGGTCAATTCCGCGTCGAGCTCGATCAATGGATGCACGACCAGGGCGACACCGCCCGGTTCAAAGGAACCCTGAAGAAAACGGTTCAGGGAAAGCTACCTTGAGATCGCGCCCGTTTTGTAATCAATACAGCAATATGAGATATGAACATTGGCCCTGTTTTTGTTCTGACTTTCTCAAGCATGGGTTCCCTACGGCCAGGGCACCGGAATTAACAGTTTTCCGAAACCGTTTATATAGTTGACCAACTAGACCAACTAAGGTTAATTAGACCTATAATATTTCAAAAGGAGAAGTCATGATAGTCAATGTTTCTGAAGCGAAAGCGAATCTATCGAAGCTCATCGATAAAGCCTTTCATGGAGAGGAAGTGGTGATTGCAAAAAACAATCTTCCTCTTGTGGATTTGGTGCCTCACAAACCGAAGGGGAAGCGCAAGCTGGGCATGCTGGCAGGCAAGTTCACCTTGCCCGCGGATTTTTTTGAAGAAGACCCGGATATTCTTGAAATGTTTTATGGGAAAAACAAATGAAGCTGATCCTCGATACGCATATTTTTCTGTGGGGATTGTCCGATCCTCAGCGTATTGCAAAGGAGAAACGGGCGGAAATTGAGTCGTTGGCAAACATTGTTTACGTGAGTTCCGTTTGCGTGGTGGAGATGATGATCAAGGCTTCTTTGGGTAAACTCGTTATAGATTTTGACCCCTTGGAACAAATAACCGGAAGTGGTTTCGAAATGCTGGACTTTAGTTGTCAGGATGCGGTGGCTTTGAAAGATTTGCCATTCCATCATCGAGACCCCTTTGACCGTATGTTGATTGCTCAAAGCAAAGCCCGTGGGATTCCGATTGTAACGGATGACCGCCAGTTCTCACTTTACGATTGCCAAGTGATATAGGCAAATAAACCTGATCTGCAAAATTATTTCCCGCACGGGATCATCGATGATATACTCAAGGATGTAATTACGAATACGTACCTTACTTACGATCCTTCCCTTGCGGTCCTCGAATGTCGTATCAGGCTGGAGATAGAGATTGGTGGGCAGTATGGAAAGGAATCGGCGGATTTGTTTTCGATTTTCCCCTCGTATCTTTCGAAGAGTCTCCAGTGCTTCCAAATGGACCAGCAGTTCAAAGGACCCCCATAAGTCTTCGTTAAACTCACCCTTGACGTCATCCCACCAGACAAACTTTTCCGTTTCGTCTATTTTCCGGGTAATTCTGTCCAGGTAATCGGGATCCGTCGATTGTTCAAGGTGCACCAAAAAAGCAACCAACTCTCTTCGCTCTTTTTCCGAAAGGCCCTTGGCGTTTTCTTTGATTTCCGCAAATCCCATGATGGAAAAGTTTGGTAGCGACCCAGCTAAAATCAAGAGGCAATTACATCGGCATGACCTGCGTAATTCTATTTTGAACGCGGGCCTTCCGCTTGCCGTGCGGAACTCTTGTGAGGCATGCAGCCTTCCTGGGGGAAGCGATGGCGCCACCCAATTATTCATTATAATCAGAAAAGAATCGGGCGACCGAGTGAAAGGGCAATTACCAGAACCTGGCGATGTCTTCCCATTTTTTGTAGTACTCCTTCTTAGAAATAGATCGTTGGTTGGTTGATGATGGGAATGCTGTTGTTTGTCCCATAACTGATCGTTTCCCAAGCAAATTCGGGTGGAAAAATGAGGGCGAGAATAGACCTTTAAATCATGAATAATTGGACTGACTCAATTGCCGTTCTCACCACCCTGGCCCAATTCCGCGTCGAGCTCGACCAATGGATGCACAATCAGGGCGCCACCGCCCGGTTCAAGGGAACCTTGAAGAAAACGGTTGGCCGAAACCTGCCTTGAGATCATTCTAATTTGGGATCTATGCCGCAATATGAGATATGAACATTGACCCTGTTCTGACTCCCTTAAAATCATGAATAATTGGACTGACCCCATTACCGTCCCCCATTACCGTCCCCTGCGTCTTGTTCCGCCTGCACCAGCCCAGGTACCAGCGGATGGTTATCCCAAAACTTTTCTTCTTTCCTTCCTCCAGATCACTGGCCAACAACGCATTCGCCCATTCTGGAAAGGACAATCGACTTTCGCTTTTCATGGTTTTAATATTCACAACGCTAAAAACACCAAACCTAAAAAGTCTGATTGGCAATAAAAAAGTGAACGCATGTTCACTATTCTTCTTAACCTGCAGATCAATAATGACATAACAATCAACGTATTCTTATAATCGGTTCGTATTATCATTGGAACCAGTAGGCATAGAGCTTAAATCCCCAGGATCTCGTCCTTATATTTGCCCCTTTTCTCTCCGGAATATACGTAACTCAGTTTCGATCCCGCGCTGAGTTACGCTTTTTCCGGTTCAATATTCGCGATGCGTCAGAGCATTTTTAAGATTCTTTTTCCAGCCCTCTCCATACCGGTCGACGGAAATGGAATTCATAACCCCTTGCTTATTAAAGTGAACTCACTTTCGACTTGCCGTTTTTTTGAGACCTACATTAAGTCAACCCCAGTCATGACACCTTATTTATTTCGATTACCCTCAACCGTAATATGTGTAGCTGAGTTACGCTTAATATAACTGTTGTGTGAATTAAAATGAAAGAGATCGATGCCATAAACACAGTCGGAAGAGAAGCGTTTAGAGCGAAGTTCTCTTGGATCAGGTACGTAACCGGCCTTTCGATAGGAGCATTCACTGTGTTGATTACGTTTCATTCCAACTTTATAGGTGCTCCGATCTGGTCATTTCGGGCGTGTCTAATTTCTTTATTTTTGAGTGTGTTTCTAGGGACTCTACTCTTGCTTCGAGAGTCTGTGGTTTCCGAAAGATTATTAAGCCGGCTTGTGGCTGCCAATGCAGGATCTGGCGTTCATCCCGATCTAATAGAAGCCATTGCAATTCCAGTTCTTTCGAAGAGCGACAAACTCGTTTTCCGAGTATTCTACTTAGCTTTTCTAGTATCCCTCGGATTCCTCCTTTTATATGCACTCCAAGCAACCGGAACACAACAAGGCGCGGTATGAAATTGCGTAAGCTCATTCTTCGCTTACTCCTTTCATACGCTTAGCGTTAGCCGAAAATGATCAGATCTATCCCAGTCATCCTACTATTGATTCCAATCTGTACATTTTTTGCAGGTTGCGAATGGTTGCGGATACTCCCACAAGATACTGTGAGCGGAACTGATGTCGCCAGCGCCCATCCAGGAGGCCCATCGGCGGAAATCAGTATTTCAATGTTTTCGGATATTTTAAAAGATGAAGTAGAAGGAGTTCCATGTCCCCCTGCTTGGGGAACTTACCGAGAATACTGGATAGGTAGGATGGAATGGATAAGAGAAAATCAATCAAAAGAATATTATGAAAGGGTATGGAGAGATTTTCCTGAAGCGCGTAGGAAGTTAAATCTTCCTCCGATCACCGTACTACCATACGAACAGGCTAACAGTTAAAGGATCGTAGATCATCGTAGCATGATCTATGTCCTTTGTTGAACAAGTCCGAGGAGTT
>JAQBYJ010000034.1 GCA_027622555.1 Verrucomicrobiota bacterium | reverse complement strand
ACGAGTGGTTTGGACCCATTCTCGGAAGTGCTCA
Source organism: Verrucomicrobiota bacterium (assembly GCA_027622555.1). Classification (NCBI taxonomy): domain Bacteria; kingdom Pseudomonadati; phylum Verrucomicrobiota; species Verrucomicrobiota bacterium. Next base: position 46,652 of record JAQBYJ010000034.1, on the reverse strand, counting down.
AAATCCGGTAAATTCATAATGAGGAGACCTACAAGTAATAGTGTCCCCTTTAGAAACAATGATTTCTCCTTTTTCAAAAACCGTTTCTGTTTTCAGATTGTCTTCGGCGCTTACCCATCGCTCTATCGACAGGTTCTCCATATATTCGGTATTTGTTGTTACGAATCCAGACAAGTAAGTTCGGGTTAACTTGTTTCGGGTTTTGCTCTCTGTTAGAAATAATTCTTTGGCCTTTGATTCCAGTAACAACTGACTCCGAGCAATTTTTGGCAACTGGAGATTCCTTAAATCGGCCAAGAATTTATTTTCGTTTGAATTTACGGTAATAATATCGACGCTTGGAAGCTTGGAGCTATCGGAACTGAAGTCCATTTCGCTGACTATAAAATAGGAAGTCATGAAGGTCTCAAATTCAGATATGTGGAGCTGTAATTGTTCGTTATTATCTTCTCCACGGGCCCAGCGTTTCGCCGAATAATCTGTAATGGGAAATTCTTTGTTTCTTTTCTGGAATCCTTCTATTAATTTTATGAAAGCTTCAGAATTGGTTTCCACACTTCGAAATACCCGTTTCCCAAATACCTTTTCCACCTCCGACAAAAATGATTCACCGGTCTTATTCCAGTTATCTTGCAGAGCCTGGATTTGGGCAGTAATCGAGGCTTTTCGATATCCGTAAATGGAAGGGATTGTATTTTTTACCTCTGAGAATTGGTCTGATTGTTTCTCAATGTCATTTACCCGGATTGTCTCGTTCGCAATAATTGTTTCACGAGCCTGTTCACCTACTTTGTATTTGAGTGCTTCCTCTTGAGACTGTGCTATTAAGAGACTAGGAAATATCAGCCCAGTCGTTAGCGACAAGGAACTGAGCGGTATTATTAATCGGATGAGATAACGTACGCCCATGGATAGGAATATAAGAACCTTGGGTGCTTAAAGTATATTTGGCAACGGCTAAGACACTTCATTGCGCAAATGTTTTGCATTCATTCCTAAGATTGTCATACCTTGGAATGCTCAGATGATCGGAGAATACGGGTAAGCACTGCTTCCAGTATCATCCATTTTTATAGATCGAATTTTAACCGGTAACAGTATGCATCGTTTCATTATTTATTTCCTTATTGGTATAAGTTTTCACGGTTATTCATTCGCAAATGAGGAACTCGATGATCGTTTGAAGGCGGTGATGTTGCTTTTTGATAAGAAACAAGAAGATCTAACAATCCAGATTGGTAATTTGGAAATTGAAAAGCAAAAGCTTACGATGGAGCTCGAAAAACTTCGCTCTCAAAACCAGACTCTTATTTCAGAGAATCAGGCACTTAAAAAGCAATTGGGTCAGAAGCCTAGTAGACGAATTGAAACTGCTTCGTCACCAAAGGATTTAGAAGCGATTCAAACCCTATCTTCATCTTTCATTAAATCGGGAGACTCAGATCCTGAAGAATTCTTGAAAACAAATGTCAACCTGGCCAGTCAAGTTGAGTTGGAGCTTCTTCCCGGTATCGGTCCTGTGCTTGCTCAGCGCATCATAGACAATCGACCCTATGGCGAGGTGGATGATCTTCTCAAGGTTCCAGGAATTGGAAAAGCCTCGATAGAAAATCTCAGGCCACTTATTCGAGTAGAGTAGTGTCTGATTGGATTAAATGGCTCCCAAGATTCTCGAACGGGCATTCATGTTGGATATCTTTGCTTCAATTGGTGGTCCAGTTTTAGGCAATTAACGCGCCAGATAAACCACATTTGGAGCGCCCGAGCGTGCCGCAGCGATATCCAACCGGCCATCTTTGTTGAGGTCTCCAATTGCAAATCCGTAAACATTACCTTCGTTGTCTCCAAAGTTCACGGGGGTGAATGACTTACCTGTGCCGTTATTGAATTGAACCACTGATTGGGCTTTTACGTTGCCCACTATTATATCTACCGATCCGTCCAGGTTCAGGTCGGCCACAGTAAGCGCATAGGGACTAATTGAAAGGTCGCCGAGTCGGTTACCAGGAATGAACGATCCACTTGTTGTTTGGTAATAAATAATAACACCGCTTTGTGTATCGATGGTCACAATGTCCATATTGCCATCATTGTCCAAGTCGCATGCTTGAGACATCCGGATCGTGGCGTTCTTTGGTCCGAAGGGAATTTTTTCAAATGTGAGTGGTGTCTTTTTGTTCTGAATAAAGACATAGCTTTGGCCTCCGTTCCGATGAGGAACTGAAAGGTCCATCAGTCCGTCGTTGTTAAAGTCCGCGGGTGCAATGGTAGTAGCAGGATAATCTGAAAAAGGTATACATTCAGAATCGAATTTACCGTTCCCGTTATTAACACATATGTAGTTGAAGCCTCCACTTGATCCGTAGCGGTTTGCTACCACGATATCCGGGAGTCCATCGCCGTTTAGATCGGCCACGTTAACATTCCGCGTGGGCCAATTATCGTTTCCAAATGCCGAAGTCATTTTAAAGCTTCCGGATCCGTCATTCAAATAGACGAGATTTTGATCGGGGCGGTCATTGCTGACAACGACATCCAGGTCGCTATCTCCATCCAGGTCTATTAAGCGACTGGAATAAGTACGATTTGATTCCGGGCCTAAATCGTAAGATTTTAAAAAGCTGCCTTTCCCATCCCCGAGGAGCACACGATTGATGAGGGGCCAGTGTCGCCCTTTGGCCAGGATTATGTCCAGATTTCCGTCCCCATTTAGATCTCCAAACTCAACATTTGCCGAGGTTTCGGAAGTGGTTTCAAGTGTTACTACCTGGTCGTATTGAGGAAGATCCGGTTTTCCTGGGTTTTCATTAGTTTGAGAGGAAAGTGAGTTTGCAGAGGTGGCGAGCAAAAGGCCTGAGATTTTGAGAATGTGGAGTCGTTGTTTTCTTTTCATTTTCTAACTATATACTGCCTACTATCCTCCAAAAAGTAAGCCAAATAATTGACTCAAAAAGACCGTTGTTAATGTGGTAAAAATCCGAAACTCAATGATTAGCTTACAGTGGGGTTTCCGCCGAAGACTGATCTTTGCCGAAAATTTTTGATTCAGAATAGAATTTTAACTGAGAAAATAACCTCGATTCGATTGCCAGCGAATGCGTAAATGACTAGGTTTTAGGCAAAATCCCACTTGTCCTTATGAATATTTATAAAGTCCTGCCAGATCTAAGCAACGAACGTCAGATGCGTTTGTGGTATCAAGGTATCGATAAACAATGGTCCGCTGAGGAAATCAATTGGAAGAAAGCTTTGCCCAATGTTAGCAAATCAAAACTGGATGATTTGGCTAAGGTGTTGACTCCAGTCCTCACTGGAGAGCAGTCCGCGCTTTATAGCGTTTCGGGACTGATTCCCGTGCTTGGTCATAGAAGTGAAGTTGAAGGTCAGATGTTTCTGACCACCTGGGCGGTGGACGAAGCTCGGCATACAGAGCTGTTTGCCCGATACTACCATCGCATTGGTCGTGAGCCGCTTTCAATCCGCCGTTTCCCGGCTGGGTATTTATTCCAAAGCCGGATAATTTCTAAGGAACCTGCAGAGTGTTTGACTGGTGTTCTCGTCAGTGAAACGGTTGCACAAACGGTGAGTCATGAATTTCGGGAGGCCGATATTGATCCAGTTTTGAGTGATATCTGTGCGGGTATTCTGGAAGACGAGGCCCGGCATCTCGGGTTTAATCATGTTTACATGTCCGATCGATTTAAACAGATCCACGAAACGAAAGGTGAGGAAGAAGCAGAAAAGTTTGCCGCCCATTTGGAGAAACGTCGATTGCATGTTCTTGAAGGTGTAGCACCTATTTTGGATGCTTTGAAAAATGAACTGATATCTATCGGTTTGGATCGTGATAAAATCATCGATTCCGTGAGTACCGTGACTAAACGTCGTCTTGAGAAATCTATCCTGGCTGGCCGCAAGGCAACGCAAGGTATCAAGATTAAAGACGAAGACTTGATTGTTGCAGTAGGACAGTGAGTAACGAATCTTCCACCTCAGCTTCTCCTCTATCTCTAATACGAGGCGCGGACTCCTCGATTCTTTCTGAATACGCAGGTGTTACATTAATGGAGCTTTTTCAAAAGAACTCAGTTAAACATCCGGATAAGGGAATTAGTGTTTATGATCGCAAAGGAGTGACCGCTGAAAAGCGTCTTTACCCGGAAATATTTTCGAGAATACAGCATGCAGCCGGTTGTTTGGCTTCGAGCGGGGTCAAACATGGCGATAGAGTATTAATCTCGCTTCACACAAGCTGGGAGCTACTGGAATTATGGTTGGGATGTGTTTACCTTGGTGCCTATCCGGCGGCCATTGCGCCCCCCATCGGCGGACTTGGCCCCTCGTCCAATTTCCACCTGCGCTTAGATCGTTTTCGAAAGGTAATATCTGCAAATCATATTATCAGCAACGATGCCTTGGTCGAATTTGTTCAGGGTAAACAAATGGATTCTCTAACATCTATCTGTGTTTCATCGTCTGATCTTTTTAGTCGCGAATCCTTATCTGTTCCTGATTTCCAAAAAGTAAGAGTAGAGAACATGGCTTTTTTGCAATTCACCAGTGGGTCTACTGGAATACCCAGAGCTGTGATGATATCTCACCGAGCGATCATACATAATGTGTTTTGTCTGGATTTTTCATGTGGCGGGCCTTACGGCAAAAAGTCTGAGGATTGGAACGAAAATTTTATAACCTGGTTGCCTTTAAATCATGACATGGGGCTCATCGGAGTGTTTTTTGGAATAGCCGCCGGTTGGAACATTCTTCTCATGAATCCTGCCACATTTCTTGGGCGTCCTATCAAGTGGTTGGAAGCCTGCTCAGGGAAAAAATTTATATCTCCAGCGCCAACCTTCGGTTATCAGTTTTGTGTTGAAAGGATTAAAGATGCCCAACTGGAAGGGATCGATCTTTCTTTACCTAAACGTTTTTCCATTGGATCCGAAATGATTCGACCGGATACGATGGAAGCGTTTTTGAAAAAGATGGAACCAACTGGACTCAAGGCGGAACATTTCTTGCCTAGTTACGGGATGGCGGAATCTACGGTTGGTCTTACGTTTGATCAAGCGGGGCGGGGAATTCGCGTTTCTTCCCCGGATGAAGAACCTGGAGGCCAAACCATTGAGCCGGTCGCATGTTGTGGTACCCCGATCCATGATACGTCTATTCGGGTTGTTGATGCATCCGACGATACTACCTTATTACCTGAAGGAAGGCTGGGTGCGATTCAGGCTAAAGGCCCCAGCATTTTTGACGGTTATTATGGGGATGTCGAGGCCACTGAGGATACGATGGCCGATGGTTGGTTGAAGACTGGAGATCTGGGGTTTATTCGGAATGGTGAGCTTTATTTGGTAGGTCGCGCAAAAGAAGTCCTCATCATTCGTGGCGAAAATATTATGCCCCATGATATTGAATGGCAGGTGGAAGAAGTTCGTGGACGTGGTGGCGCCGAGCGCAGTGGTGCTTTTTCCATTTTGGATAATACCAATGGCGAAGAACCGGTGCTGGTGGTTGAGACATCGATAACCAATCTTGAGGAAATGAAAGAACTGGATGAAAAGATTCGAAGTCGAATTGGGCGTTCGATGAGCCTTATATTAGCAGATTTGGTTTTCATACGAAGAGGTCAATTGCCCAAAACGACGAGTGGAAAAATTCAGAGAGGCATTTTGAAAGAAGACTATTTACAGGGTAAGCTCGATCGCTTGAATTGATCTTAAATTTTTATTTATTCCCATGAGTAACGAAGACACTGTATACAATATCCTGACCAAGTTAACAGGCAAGGAACGCAGCGAAATAACCCCAGAGACAGATTTAGCTTCGGGTTTAGGTATCGATTCGCCTATGGCTTTACAGTTATTATTTGAGTTGGAGGAGGCTTTAGAAATTGAGATTACCGATGAAGAAGCCGCCGCAATGGAAACGGTAGGCGACGTGCTGAAACAGGTGAACGTCTAAAGCAAATGCCGACCGAAACGGCCGCCCAGAATCCCATTCCGCTAAAAGCTTACTGCATAGCGGTTCTTTTGCGGGGTATTACCTTGCTCCTTGCATCAACTTACCGAATCCGGTTCTCGGAAGGAGAGGGTCGGATCAAAGAATTACTCGAGCGGACTGACCCGGTGATTTTATGCGCTTGGCATAATCGTGTTTTTTTCTTGTCCCGTTTTGTTGAAAAACACTTAACCCGAAAAGGGTTTAGGCTGACGCAAATGGTGAGCCTGTCGAAGGATGGTAACTTTGGTTACTTGCTGGGCAAGTGGGCCAAGCTTAGAGTCGTGCGCGGATCTTCCAATCGTGGAGGAAGTAAAGCGCTTCGCGGTCTCTTTCGGGAGGTTCAAAAAGAACGAAGCTCAATTCTTATTTTACCGGATGGGTCTCAAGGTCCGATCTATAAAGCCAAAGCAGGTGCCATTGTTCTGGCACAATTGTCTGGCGCACCGCTCTGTTTATTTTCCTGTGACGCTGATCGTGCCTGGCGTGTAAAATCCTGGGATAAATTAATCGTTCCCAAGCCGTTTGCCAGAATAACGGTTCGGATTCCAGCACTCTACTATATTCCCCGCGACTTGGATAAAACTCAGCTTGAGATGGAGCGAAAGAAATTGGAAGATCAGCTAAATGAACTTAATGGCAGTTCCTAAGTTGTTTGATTCTTCTCTGTTAACCCATCCAGAATCCTTTGCGATGTGAGATGCTCAATGCTTTTTTGCAATCTTCGCAATAGTAGATAAACCGAACGCCGAATACTGACTTAACCTTTTGAGAATAAATCGTCCGGATTTCAGATTCGCAGTGAGGGCATAGAGGGCAAATCTCAGTTGTTTCTTTTATTTCAATCATAATTTTTGATTTGTTAGATGTGGAACAAACCGATCAGAAAGAATAATTATTCAGAGAGCTTCGAAAGAATTTCTATAGCCACCGCATTTTCGTATTCTTTGGCAATGTCGAGTGCGGTTTTTTTGTGATCGGAAATGATGCTTGGATCAATTCCAGCATCTAATAACAAGTGGATTAATTCCGCATCGCCGCCAACGGCTGCTTCGTGGAGTGGGGTGCCTCCAGCTGCACTCAGGCGTGTTACATCGGCACCATTTTCAAGAAGTAATTTGCTTATTGAGTTTCGGTTCTTTGCACCAGCTAAATGAAGAGCGGTCCACCCTTGACTGTCTCGAACATTCAAATCTACGCCAACGTCCAGTATCGCTTCGGCAACGTTTAATAGATCGCGATCGATAGCCAGATGCATGGCTGTCTGGCTTCGGCTAGTAATTATATTTGGATCCGCATGAGCAGCGAGTAACAGCAGCGCTGCCTCGGGCCGCTTTCGCATAATCGCTTCATGAAGCGGTGTCATCCTACTCTTACCAATTTCGTTTACGGTGTTTGGGTCTTTTTCTAAATGTCGCTTTACATCCTCCAAATCGTTTCGAGCAATAGCCTCACTTATGGTCTGGTATTTTATGAGTCCGGATACTTTGGAGTCTACTCCGGTTTCGGGAATTTTAACTCCGGCAGTCCATGCGATCCCATTTAGTACCTGTTTTCTAAAATCATCGTGAGACCAGTTATGATGAAAATTTCCGCCAGTAAGTGCGAAGCCGCGGCCTTTTCCGGGATTTTCGGTTGCCCAAGCCAAATGCTGAGGCACGCCGTTTTGTAGTTCCTGCCGCAGAGTTGGATTTCCGGAGCGTGGACCATCCTGGCCCAAAGCTTTCTCCGTAGCCAAGGTCGACAAAATGGGAGTGATTCCAGTCATGTCTTCCCGGAATCGCATATGAAAATACCATTCATCTTCTGTCAGGAATGCGCTGACCCCAGAGTTAATCGGGTGGTCGGCCAAGGTGACGTTTTCCAACATCCATTGTGGATTTACCGACCAATCGACTTCAAAATACCCTCCGATTGAATCAAGATAAAACCCATTCATTTCTTGGTCTGCTCCTTCGAGGGCGTAGTGAAGAACAATAAATCCGATACCTGAATCGTGTAGAGCTCCAAGTAGTTCGGTTTGACCCTTTGCAACATGAAGGTCTTCTCCATCTGTGTATAGCACGATGGCTGAGATGTCCTTTAATCGGTTTGAATCTTTCGGCCAGCCTTCGCTTACGGAGGCCGAAATTCCGAGGCCACTTTGATTTAAACAGTCTGCCAGAAGTTGACTTCCTGCTACAAATTCATGGGCATTCCAGCCGTGGCTGGGTTCACCAGCTAGGAACAGAACTTTCTTTTCTTCTGCTGCGCAGGCCGTGCTGAAAGTACAGACCAAGGCCGTCCAAATGAGCGTAACTTTCCTTGACCAAATTCGCCGCATTAAGCCCCGCTTTTTGAAGTTTTTTCTTCAACGGCGACTTCTGGAATGGCTATGCCTTGAATCTGGTTTCCTGCTTCGTCGGCAATAATCCGGACATTACGAATAGATACGGATCCGCCTCCACCGTTTTTTGGCAAATTGTGTATTTGGAAACCGATAACGCCTTCGGCTGTTTTCTTATCAACCATATTGAGGGTGGGGGTGCCGTTCACCCAGATTCTGAAATGATCTCCAATGGCCTCGATTCGGTAATGATTCCATTCAGAGGGACGGTAAGCTTTGCGTGCGTCTTCTTTGCCTTCGAGTGAATACAGCCAGCCGCGCCCCATTTCTTCATAGATGCCCCCCGTCCATTTTCTGTCGGATTGATCGATTTCCATTTGATAGCCGTGTACCTTGCCATTCTTGAAGCTTGGATCACTCACTCCTCTTAACAAAATGCCAGAGTTGAGGTCACCTATGACCTTGACGTCGAGTTCCAGGATAAAGTCTCCGAACGTTTTTTTAGTGGTGAGGTAGGAATGTCCGGTCGTTCCCTGGTGGAAAGCAACCATCGCTCCGTCGTCAACCAGGACGGTGGATGTGCCATCTCGTACTTCCCATCCATTAAGGTTAGTCCCATTGAAGAGGCTTGTCCAACGGGGCTCTGGCGTTGGCACCAAGCGAAAGAGTGTTCCGTGATCGGGGCTACGAGTATTTAAGGCAACATAGATCATACCGTCAGGTCCTGATGCGATGTCCCTCACTCGCCCTTGTTGTTTTAGAATGGTTTCCCGGTGGACCACCTTTCCGTCTTCGATGACCAGGCGCTGAATTTCTTCGGAGGCCATTCCGCTGACAAGGAGGTTGTTTTTCCAATGAGAAAATTTGTCTCCTTCATAAAAATCGATGCCGCCGGTCGCGATAGAAGGGAGCCAATAATGAACCGGTTGTTCCATACCATCCATGTGGGTTTTGTCTGTCCATGGAGAACCATCGTAGTTCATGCCGTAAGTAATTACCGGCCAACCGTAGTTGACTCCTGGTTTTATCAAATTGAGCTCATCTCCACCGCGTGGACCGTGTTCTGTTTCCCAGATATCCCCAGTGACCGGGTTCATGTCCAAGCCCTGAGGATTTCTGTTTCCGTAGGTCCAAATACTTTTATAAGCTCCTTTTGTATTATAGAACGGATTGCCTGTAGGGATTCTGCCATCCTGATAGATGCGGTGAACTTTTCCATGTGGTACGGTAAGATCCTGCGCCGGTTCTCCTTCCTGACGTTCACCAATACTGAAAAACAGGTATTCGTCCTTAAACACAAAACGAGAGCCATAATGTCCGCCTTTAGTGGTATGAAATTCTTTTGGTGCTCTGAAGATTTCTTCTTCCTCCACCCATTTATTGTTTTTTATTTTACCTCTAACAACAGCTGTCATGGAAGCGACTTTTCCATCAATCTTTGCCCCGAGATCTTCACTAAATGAGAGGTAAATCCATCCGTTATTGGCATAGTCTGGATGAGGTGCTACTTCTAGTAGGCCACCTTGGCTAACGGCTAAAACTTTGGGTGTCCCTTTAATCTCTATCTTTTTGCCGTCTGTTTGGTGCCAGAGGGTTCCGCTGCGTTCAGTGAAAAGAATGGATTCGTCAGGTAGAAATGCGATCGACCAGATGACACCTTCTGTTTCCGCTACTTTCTCTAGTTTGAAATTGTGGTGATCCGTGGAAAATACACCTCCCAAAGGTTTCACTTTTTCCAGGATACCCGTCGTTTCTGCGAGTTGTTTCTGTTCCCGCATTAAAATAATTAGGCCGCGAATTTGTTCTTCGCTGAGGACGTCTTTCCAGGGAACCATGCCCAAATCGGGGATACCATTTCGAATTACATTGGCAATTTCTGCATCCGATGAGCCATTCTTCCATTCATCGTCTATGAGCGAGCTACCTTGTCCGCCTTCCATGTTCTGTCCGTGGCAGGCAGCGCAATACTGAATGTAGAGGTCTTTCATTCCGCCTGTGCCAATTCTATTTTGACTGAAAGATGCTGCGGGTAGGCAAGCTAGGAGAATAAATGAGATTAGGATGTTTTTCATAGAATATTAGGGGTGTGAATTAAAAATCGTTGATTATCGTAATTGGTTAAGCGGGGTCGTCAATTCTTGGTTTGAAATGAGCTTGATTTGCGGATTCGGACTACGGCCTCAACCGGGTAATGATCGGATGGGTACCTGCCGTCGTTATTTGTGTGATTAATAGTCGCGTTTAGTGTCATTACATCCTGGGTTGTTATTACCCAATCAATACGGTTGCCGTTCTGGTTGCCTTTAAAGCCTCCAAAGGTTCCTTCAAAGTCTCCTTTCTCAGGATGGATAACTCTGTAAGTGTCAATTAATGTTGCGCCGGATTTTCCAATAGAGCTGACCAGTGCTTCATAAGGCTCGAGTTCATCATGTGTATTAAAATCACCGGTAACTATCACCGGCAGATCCGGAACCACCTTATCGATTCGACTCCGAATTAATTTGGCCGATTCAAGCCGTGCTTTATCACCTTTGTGGTCGAAGTGTGTATTGCCAAAAATGATTTGTAGGGACTTAGCCTCTTTATCTCTGAGTAAAACCCAGGTCGCAATTCGGGGAAGCGCTGCATCCCAGCTTTTACTTCCTACCACTTCCGGAGTTTCGCTTAGCCAAAAGTGCCCCGATTGAACCACTTCAAAACGATCTTTTTTAAACATTACAGGTGCAAATTCACCTTTGTCTAATCCATCATCTCTGCCTACGCCGTAAAAATCATAGTCTGGTAACTGCTCTTTCAGGTAATCAACTTGAAACTTTTGAACCTCTTGTAAGCCGAGAAGGTCCGGGTCGAATGTCTGGATTGTTTCGACTACCAAATCCTGTCTGAACGCCCAGCTGTTATCTCCGTCCTTCGCTGTTCCATAACGGATATTGAAACTCATAACCTTGATGACAGGATTTAGATCGTCCTGCGCGATAAGCGAGTGGGAGAAAAAGAAACTTTGGGCCAAGGCAATTGCCAGGAAAAACTTAATAGGTGGGGTAATCAATGTGGAGACTTTTGAGTTCATCTTATGGATTAATCCTATTTTCCCTTCTGCGTAAACGGAATTATTATCCTCCGCGTTTAAAGGCCTCAAATGAATGGTAGAGTTTGCAACCATTAATAGAATTCCCGTGGGATAAAATAGTTCCAGGTCCTTTACATTTTATAGAAACCATAGAGAATGGTGTTTTTATCAACTGATCCAATTTTCCAAGCTATATTTATTATGACTAAACCTATTGTAGCAGCAAACTCTCCCAAAGCCGTTGAACTCGAATCTGGGAAAACCTATTATTTTTGCAGTTGTGGATTGTCAGCCAATCAGCCCTTTTGTGATGGAGGTCATAAAGGTAGTGGGTTGGCACCTGAAGCCTTCACGGCGAAGAAGGACGGAACAGCCTATCTTTGCCAGTGTAAGTCGACTAACAGGACTCCTTTTTGTGATGGATCCCACTCATCAATACCTGACGAACAGGTCGGGAAAGAAGTTTCCTAGTTGTTGAATCGAATGGCTTGTATGATGTTCAGGATTCATCCCTAATTCGCGGGATGTTTCCCGTCCGACACACCATTCAAAGTTGGAACAGCGATTTCCGACGCCTGGCTGTTGCTGCGGCGGCGGTTGGAGTATTCTTTGGTGTGCAGTTAACCATTCAACATAACTTCATTGTTGAAGTTCTGGGAATTGAACCCATCGAACTGGGAATTGTGGAAGCGCTTCGCGAGGTGCCTGGTTTTCTGAACTTCGTGTTCCTTGCGGTTATGATTGCGCTGTCTCCGCCAGTGGCGGCGGCCATATGTCTTATCTTCATGGCGGTTGGGATGGCGGCTTTTTCTAAGGTAGAAACGGTGATGATGTTCACACTGTTTTCGATGGTGTGGAGCATAGGCTTTCATGCCTGGCATCCTTTGAGCCAGAGCATGGGTATTCAATTTTCAGGTGAACATGGCAAAGGTAAGACGCTCGGTCAGTTGCGTTCAGTCGAGAGTTTTGCCTGGTTGTTGATGATTTTGGTGTGCTACTTTACGTATCCGTATATCGGCTACGATGGTTTGTTTATCATCGGTGGTTTTGCCTGTCTGGTAGGGGCTTTCTCCATTTTTGGTGCAAGTCGCAAACCGTTAACCTTTGTTGATCGAAGTTTCCTGCTTCGGAAAAAATATTGGCTGTACTATACCCTTCAATTCTTACAAGGCTGCCGAAAGCAAATATTCATCACTTTTGCCATTTTCGCTTTGATCAAGATTCACGGCCTGCAAATTCAAACGACCATGGTCCTGGTGTTTATTAATCAATTGCTCATCACCTTGACCGGTTCTTTTTTTGGCCGATTGATTGATCGATTTGGAGAGCGGATGATGATGAGCATAAGCTATATTGTATTGGTTGTCGTTTTTGTAGGTTATGGAGCCATAGACCATCGTCCTACGTTATATGTACTTTATTGTTTAGATAACCTGGTATTTTTCGGAGCGATTGCCCTGACGACCTATCTCAATAAAATCGCGCCTCCTGAAGAACTAAAACCGAGTTTATCTATGGGGGTTACTTTTAACCATATTTCGTCGGTCGCCGCCCCTTTGTTGGGTGGTCTTGCCTGGCAGTATTTTGGTTACCAGGTGATATTTTACGCGGGTGCTGCAGTTGCGCTTGTCTCTCTCGGGTTTGCTCAGTTTTTGCCATCGCCAAAGGCTAGAATTTAGCGGAGTGTTTCTTCCCAGTTTGGCCCGATCAATGACCGGAGAAACTCCGTCGTCGCCCAATCTGCTTTACCAACGTAGGTATCAATAAAGGATTGTCCTGATCCAATCGTTATACGGTTTGGGTTCCAGGCAGGTGTAACAACGGATCCTATTAGAACATATTTAGCGTGAAGGTTCAATCGAATGGCCTTCCAGCAATTAGCAGGTGTTGCGACCACCATTTTTTGGCCTGCTTCCAGGTCACAGCCTAAGGTGATAGACTCCGCTTTTCCTTCCGGATGGAAAATGTAATAATCGGCAGGACCCCCTTCGATGAGAATATGATAATCGTCAGAAACTAAATGGTGGAGGTGATTTTGTGGCTGATCTTTCGTTAATGCGTAATAGATACAGTTGCTCGCTGGAGAAGGTCCGTCAGTTGCTTCTACCATTAGATTGGAAACATATGCTTCAGTGAAAAGTCCGCCTTCTCCGCCCAGGGGCCGAAGTCCCAGTCGTGTCTTGAGGGATTCTAAACGATTTTTGTTTGGAATCATAGCTTTGCTCATGTGCAGGACAATCAAATGCGCAAATGAGTGTTTTTGCTATTGGAAAATGAAATGACCTTTCTTAAACCTCTTCATTATGCGTATTTCAAAACTGGCTTCACTCTTTCTATTTACCCTAATAACTGGATCCCTTTCCTTTGGAAACCAACACAAGTCCGAAGAAGAATGGATCTCCCTTTTTAATGGGAAAGACCTCAGTGGTTGGACTGCCAGCAAGGAGAATCCCGATTCTTATGCCGTTAAGAATAAAACCCTGGTTTTGAAAGGCGGACGCTCTCATTTGTTTTATACGGGTTCAATCGGTAACGCCAATTTCAAGAATTTCGAGTTGAAGCTTCGTGTTAAGACCACACCGCAGGCAAATTCGGGGATTTACTTCCATACGAAGTATCAGGATGAAGGTTGGCCAACTCAAGGATTCGAGTGCCAGGTCAATACTTCTCAAAAAGATCCCAAGAAAACGGGAAGTCTTTATGCCATTGCGAATATCTATGTGGCTATGAAACCTGAGCCCCCTTTCACGGTTCGTGTGGATAAAGCTGGTGCCCAAATTTGGCAGGAAAAAGCTCCATCCGTTGATGGTGAATGGTTCGATTATCACATCACGGTAATCGATGACACCGTTACATTAATGGTGAATGGAAAAACTACCGTTCAATGGACCCAGCCTGAAGGTTGGGTAGGCCCCAAAGGTATGGAAGGTCGCGTGTTAGGCAATGGAACCATTGCTCTTCAAGCTCACGATCCGGACAGCGAGGTTCATTACCAGGACATAAAGATAAAACTGTTAGACTAGTTTTTTCCTAAGGAGGGCTCAAACTAGTTGCTCCTCACGCTGAACGTTTCATTCAAGGGTCTGACTTGAGTCTCGCGGTTGGGTCGTGCAACCAGGCCTGGATAGGGTTCATTTGAAAAAGAGGTATCCGCATGATCCAGCAGGTGACGTTTCAGGACATCGTTCATCGCCTCGAAGTTTCGAACACGACGAATTTCGTGAAGAAAGTGTCCGTCAGGATCTACGCTCAAGCCGATAAAATTGAAAAACTTTTTGAGCTTGTTTACATAATTCTGTTCAGGAACTTTGGGCTTTCGAAGCGTTTCAATTAATAGATGTGCGTATTCATAGACATCACCCAGGGTAGGTTGATAAACTTCTTGGCCCGTGAAGTGTTCCCGGATTTGCCTGAAAATCCACGGGTTGCGAATGGCGGATCGACCAACCATGAGCCCAAAACAGCCGGTATCTTTTAAGACTTCAGCGGCCTTCAAGTAACTGGTGATATTGCCATTGGCTAACACCGGGCAATTGGCTTTGTCAACTGCATGAGCGATATAGTCATAGTGTACGTCGGCCCAGTACATTTCTTTCACTGTCCGGCCGTGAAGGCTGAGGAGGTCGACGTTGTGTTTATTGATAAGGTCTATCAATCCTTCGAAAGGTAGAGTGTCGTCAAATCCGATGCGTGACTTCACAGTGAATCGGTGAGGTGAAATTTCACGAAGAAGACCAAAAATTTTATCTACATGGTCGAGATCTCGAAGAAGACCGCCGCCTACCTTCTTTTTATACACCTTGGGAGCAGGACAACCAAGATTCAGGTCGATTCCGGCGACCGGGTGCTTGCTCAGGTCTTCTACGGTTCTGGCAATATAATCCAGGTTTTCTCCAATCAATTGCGCAAAAACCGGTCGACTGGTTGGATTGTCAGTGATCGAATAGAGTATGTGCTTCTCCAGGATCGATGTCTCGTGTACACGGAAATACTCCGTGAAGTAATAGTCAGGTGATCCAAATTGATCGACCACTTTCATGAATTCCCAGGTTGTGACGTCCTGCATAGGCGCAAGAGCCGTGCATGGAATGTCTTTCAGAATCGGGTCTGGCAGCGGACGTGGCATACTTTTGAATTTACTCAGATCTCTGAGCCAGCGTCCCCGTCGTCGTTGTCTTCGGCTTTTCGATTCTTAATGTCTTCGAAAACCGTGGTCATATCTTCGACGGAATCGAATACTTTCCTCGCAACATAAATTGGACGTTTGTTTTGTACGGCCAGGACCAGGGAGTCACTCGGGCGTGCATCGATTTCGATGATTTTTTTCCCAAGCTCGTTTTCCATATTTAGAATAAGGCGGGCAAAAAATTTGTCGGAATCCACGTCATTAATCACGATACGGTCGAGTTTGGCTTCCAAGCCCATGAGGATATGGGTGATTAAATCATGAGTGAGGGGTCTGCTCCGCTTTACGTCGTTGATTGCAAGCGACAGCGACTGCCCAACCGTTGGATCGATATAAATAACAAACGTCTTGTCTTCAGTTCCCAGAAATACGGCCACACCGGTGCTGGTGGGTATCAGGCCCTTGATTGTGACTGGCAAAACTTCCTTTTCCATAACCGGGACTAAAGATGACTCACCAATGGTCGGCAAGTTTGATATGAGACCGAGCCGCGAAATATACTTTTTGCTACTTCCTTGGCGAAACTAAACTTTTTGAAGGGCAGGGGAGTTTTCTTCAAGGTAAGCAGCTATCGCTTCAGGATTATCGTAGTTTAGCCAAACCAATTGTAGGAATTCCGCTGGATGAAGGTTATGGTCTGCTAGGAATTGGCGATCACCTCCACACCCATACATGACGTCAGGGTTCAGCTCGCCTCGGAGTTTGTGCTGAGCTTTTTCAATGATCCTTGGCAGCCAACGGATGCCATTTAATTCGGCGCTTTTTGGAGTGTACTCATTATTTGGCCGGATGTAGGTTCCCGGTTGGTTCTTCATAACCAGTTTAAAATAATTAAATCGAATGGATTGGATGGCCCAAAAGCTTTCCCAGTCAGGCCCACCGTAACGAATGTAGTCATCGGTGAAATCGTAAATGTCCTGTTGATTTGCGCCAATTTCACTCAGGAACGCTTGGTCTTCATCGGCCAGGTAAGCTCCGGGTTCACGGCCACCTGCCTGGTAGTCGTCATAACCTTTTTGCCAGATTTCTTTTAAGCGGCGGTGGAAGTTATAATGGTCCATAATTCTATTTGTGATTATCTCTTCTGCGTGAAGGTTTGTAATTTCGTTTCCTTGATGATTTTTTAGATCCGCCAACTTTGGCGAGATTAAAATCTATCAAGCGTTTGAATCTGTCGACCTTTGCTACAACCACCTTCACGGTTTCTCCTACCCGAATCCGTTTTTTTGTTTTGCGCCCAAACAATTCCGTGCCGTCGTTGGAAACATGGTAAAGATCATCTTTCAAACTTGAGGTAGGAAGAAGGCCAAATACCAACGATTCCTTTAATTCCACAAACAACCCGTGGTTTTTGATTTCAAGGACTGCTGCATCAAAGATGGTTTTTTCCTGCTTATCGACTTCGCGTTCAAAGAACTCCAACTGTTTAATTTTTATGGATTCTCGTTCTGCTTCAGTGCTGTTTTGTTCTGTCTGTGTTACGTGTTGAGCGATGCCTACCAATTCGGATTGTTTATAGCTCTTGGAATTTCCTCGTAGGGCGGATTGGCCTTTAAATTTAACTAGATAGTTTTCGAATATTCGGTGAATTAGCAGATCAGAATAACGGCGAATCGGTGATGTGAAATGGGTATAATTACTTTTATCCAATCCATAGTGACCCAGCGGTTCTGCCATGTAGCATGCTTGGCGAAGCGAGCGGAGAAACTGAATACGAAGCGTGTATCCATATGCATGTGACTTGATGGCCTTGAGGAGTTTTACGACCTCACGCTTACTATTGAGGTCTCCCGTTTGCAGGCCATAGCTTAGCATCGTCTCTGAAAGATCGTAGAGTTTTTGTGCGTCCGGTTTTTCATGGACGCGGTAAATGGCCGGGAAATTATTCCTTCTTAATTCGCGTGCTACAGAATCGTTTGCAGCCAACATAAATTCTTCGATCAATTGATGGCTTTCATCATTCTCGACTCGTTCCATCCGGTCAGCAAACCCTTCCTCATTTACATAGATCTTCACCTCGGGCATATCGAGATCGAGGCTTCCTTTTTCAAAGCGTATTTTCCTGAGTATCTGTGCTATGGACCAACACGAGCGAATAGCGTCCTGAAGCTCTTTCAGGTCGTTATTTGGAAGATCTTTAAGTGCTCTACCCGTGGAGCCAGTTTGGTGTTTGGGCGGTAGTGGAAGGTCTCTGGCTGCCTGTAGATTGTCCTCCTTTAACAAAGTAAAGGCCTGTCTGTAGGTTAAGCGTTTTCGGCTGCGGATATAAGAATTGGCATAAGTTACTTTTCGTATTTTCGCGTCAGCTGAAAACGTGAAAAGCACGCTCTTGGTAAGCCGGATAACGTCTTCTTTTAAACTGCAGAGTCCGTTTGAAAGTTGCTCGGGAAGCATGGGTATAACGGTGCCCACCAGGTAGGTCGAATTTCCCCGTTGTTTTGCCTCTACGTCTAGTCGTGTACCAGGTTTTACATAAGCACCCACATCAGCAATGTGAACGCCGATCCTTATTATTCCAGCATCTAAATATTCAACCGAAAGAGCGTCATCGAAGTCTTTTGCATCATCCGGATCGATAGTGAAGGTGAAGCGTTTGGTGAAATCCTCCCGTCCAATCAGGTCCTTATCCTGAACGGAAGTTGAAAGATTCCTGACTTCATTCAGCACCTCCTGAGGGAATTCGGGTTCAAGGTTAAATTTCCTCAAAACACCTTTATATTCCGCTCCCGGAGAGAAGGTTTGGCCGAGTACTTCGATAATCGAGCCTTCGGGACTCATGTGGCGGTCTGTCCAGGAATCCATTTTTACCAGAACCTTGTCGCCAAGAATGGGTGGTGGTTTAAGGCCTGATTGTTCAGGAGCTCCCACAATGATATCCTTATGGATAAGTGGGTTATCAGGAACGATATACCAGAAATGTTGAGCCTTGCGCAGTGTTCCAACCATGTTTGGATTTTTGCGTTCGACGATCTCGATCACCTTTCCGGTGGTTTCTTTTTCTTTTGAGAGTCGTCGACCCCCTTTACCACGACCGTATAATCTTTTTGGGGAGGTCATTCTTCGAACGATGACGCGATCGCCATTCAAGGCCAGCCCGGTATCTTCTGCCCGGATCGGTAAGGGATCGAGACGTTTTTCACCTGGAGTGGTTTCAGGTATTACTATGGCGCTGCCATTTTGTCTGAAACGAATAATCCCACTGATGAGGTCAGCATCGGTGGGTAGGCAAAATCGACCTTTCTTAATGCGAACAATTTGTCCCTGGGTATGTAAGCGACCTAACGATTCGTCGAGTTGCTTACTTAATAATGGATTATCAATTCCCAGAGCCTTGGCAATCGAGTTGGCTGGCAATGGGACATAGTCTGGAGAACTTAACAGTTCTAATATTTCTTTTTTAAATTTCATAAATTAATAGAGCTTTTGCTTGGCTAACCAGTTTTCATGACTCAGTTTATCGTGCATGAAAATAGTTCACATCAGCAGTGAACAGGTCCCCTTTGTTAAAACCGGGGGCCTGGCAGATGTAGTGGGTGCGCTTGCGCATCACACGGCAAATCAAGGCCATGATGTGGTGACTTTTCTGCCGCTTTATCGTGTTATCCAAGAGTCGGATATTTTTAAAAAAGCTCAGAAAATGGATTCCCTTACTATCAAGGTCGGGGATGAGGTCCTGGTTGGCGAGGTTTATAAACTAAAGTTGGGAAAGCACTTGGATCTGTTTCTAGTCGGTCGAGACGAGTTCTACGACCGGAGCTATCCTTACGGACCCAAGGACCGTGATTACAGCGACAACGATGCCCGCTTTATCTTTTTTTGCAAGGCTGTAGTCGAAACTTTGGTCCTGGAGAATTTTCACGCCGATATTCTTCATTGTCATGACTGGCAATCAGCGCTTGTTCCTATATTCTCACGAGTTGCCGAAGCCCAAAAAGGAACCCAGATCGGCGCCAGAAGTGTTCTGACTATTCATAACTTGGCTTTTCAAGGTGTATTTCCTGAAAAATCTTTCGCTCTTACCAATCTGCCGGACCCGTTTTATGGGATGGAAAGTTTGGAGTTTTATGGTCAGGTGAATTTGTTGAAAGGCGGAATCTTTTTTGCGGATGCGGTTACCACCGTAAGTCCCCACTACGCCAAAGAAATGTTGCTGCCCGAATTCGGCTGCGGCTTGGAGGGCGTGCTTGCTCGCCGTGATGACGGCATTTATGCCATATTAAATGGAATCGATACCACCGTCTGGAATCCGGAAAAGGATGCGTTAATCGCCGAATCGTATTCCGTTAAAAAAATGGCAGGAAAGGCTGCCAACAAAGCCGCTTTGTTGAATCGAGCCGGTCTTAAAGGTGGTGAGGGAGTACCCATCTATGGCTCCGTTTCCCGATTAACCGATCAAAAAGGGGTAGATTTTATTCTAAAACAAAAAGCCTTTTTTGCAGATAATGATGTGCGTTTGATCATTTTGGGAAGCGGTGATCCCAAATTGGAGCTAGGATTAAAGAAGCTTCAGTCTCAATTACCCGATAAAGTCTTTGTGTCTTTTAAATATGATGAATCACTAAGTCATTTGATCGAGGCGGGTTCGGATTTCTTTCTGATGCCATCCAGATTTGAGCCGTGTGGACTCAATCAAATGTATAGTCAACGTTATGGAACAGTGCCTTTGGTGAGTAATGTTGGCGGACTGGTTGATACGGTTGTGGATGTGGATGCCAACTCCAGTAGTGGGACAGGTATCGTTTTCAAAGCGACCGCTGCCGGTTTGAAAGAAGGTTTAGGCCGCTCAGTGAAGCTGTTTGAGGATCAGGAGCTTTTTAAATCCACTCAGAAAAATGGAATGATGCGGGACTTTTCCTGGAAATTGGCGGCCTTGGATTACGACGACTTGTACAAAAAAGTGCTGTTCGGTGAATCGCAGACGCACAATCCTTGGGGAACCTAATGCAGGTTTCGGGGAATATCACTACCTGCTTTAGGCAGTTGTGAAGCCTGGACATTCTCCAAAGGGTTATTTTGGCGAGGATTCCAATATTCCAGTTAAGTAGGGAATAAGCTGCTTTTTACGTGAAACGATACCTGGTAGGTCAAAAATACAATTTGACTCAACAATCGGGTAGGAAATCTGATCAAGAAACTCGTGTTCTGCTGCAATGAGTAGCAGGGAGTTTTGGGAATTGATATCGGTTACCAATAAAGCGGCGATATAAAGATCCTCTTTTTTTCTAAATTCGAACAACGCTTCAAGTAGTGTCTCCTTCTTTCCCCAAAAATTCTCCATTCCCAATTCTTCAACTTGAGATACCGAATAACGTATTTCGTCGTCGCTGTAGAATTTTTGGTCAGCCGTTATAACATCCTCCGGCTCGTTCGACACAATGATGGAGCCAGCACTGAAAATAACTTGAGATAGCTCTGTTGAGTCAACACCGGCAATGGACGATAACCAATCCAGGATTTGTTTATCCTTTGGAGTCGATGTTGGACTATTGAGGTGTAGGGTATCGGAAATGATTCCTGACATCATAATACCCGCAATTTCCGGTGACGGCGTTTTATCATATCTTTGGAATTGATCGGCTACGATAGTGCAGGTGGATCCGACCGGTTCATTAATGAATAAAATGGGTTGAGAAGTGGGTGTATTTCCAAGGCGGTGATGATCAATTATTTCCAAGATATTAACTTCCGATGCACCTTGTACAGCTTGACCAACTTCATTGTGATCGACCAGAATGATCTTGGTCTTGGTGGGACGTAGAAGGTCCGTTTTACTGAAAACTCCCAGCATCTTATCGCCATCTCCCATTACAAAATAAATGGGGTTATGAATCATGGCTGTTCTGCGTCGAATATCTTTGACCAATTCCTCAGGACTAAACTTTGAGATTTTGGTGTCTATCATATCGTCAACCAAAGTGGCCGATCGGATGGTCCATGCAGTGGTAGCTGAATCGAAAGGACTAACGATCAGGTTAACTCCCTTTTCTTTGGCCAGCTCGACTATCTCTGGATCGACCTCAAGACCACCTGTTATAACCAATAATCGAACACCGCTATAAATTGACTTGGACTGAATATCGTAACGATCTCCGACCACGATTATGCTATGTTTAGGAAGGATTTTTTCATCGTCAGTAAATTTACCAAACGACCGGATATCCATCGCCCCTACGCGTACAAACATCTCTTCCACTTTATCAGGCTCATTGATGCTGAGAATTTCCGAATTGGTTGCGTTTATAATCGCTCTCACAGAGGTGACCACCCGACGCATTGAGCGAGGTTCACGGATCTTTGGTACGAAAAACTCTCCCATTTCAAAAATTGAAATCAAACCATGGACATGGCCGTTTTCTTCAAGAACAGGAAGAGCCCGAACATCAAATTCATCGATCACCTCCAGCGCCTCGATGCACGTTGCTCCCGGTTTTACTGATCGAACATCTGTGATCATAATGTCCTTCAATCGAGGGGTTAGGTCGCCGATGAACTTCGGCAATGGTGCCTTAAAGTAATCAAGAATTACATCTATCCGGGCATTTGAGTTACCGCATCGGGCTGCGACATAGTTATTCGATTCGGTAATTTTGTTTTTGAAATCTGCATAAGCAATGGCTGAGCAGATTGAATCCGCATCGGGATTCTTGTGGCCAATGACATAGATAGGTTCAGTCATAATGGTAGTAAGGCTTGCCGCCGGGTTTCTTAACGGTGATGGAAATATTAATTTCCAGAAACACCTTCTTTGCCTTCAAGTAGGCTTTTGTCAGGATCTCCAAAGAACTGTGCGCCTTGGGAGATGGATTGAAGAATAGAGTTTGCCGGTTTTCTGGTGATCGGATTGGTGAGTTCTCCGCTAATATTGTTGAACCATTCAACATGACCATCGAGAAACGCAATATGACCTCCATCGGCACCGTAGGGAGATACGCTTTCGTCGCTGCTCCATTCACCGGTTTGGGGATCCAGGCCCCGAGTCAATGCAACTGGAGTAGAAGAGGGCGCGTTGGATGAGAGCCCCGCAACCAGGTCGAAGCTAATTGGGGCATTGGAAAAGCTTTGCGTAATAATCCAGGGCGCATCCGTCGAATCTCGCTCAGCCACCGATTGAGGAAATGCTCCTTGTTGTTCTACGTGCAGGTCAGTGGGGATTTGGTAAACGGTCCCATCGTTAAGATAGCCACGCCACGCAAATTCGTAGGCGATATGGTAAACGCTGTTAATTTCGAAAACAGCATCTTGGCCGGAAGCCGGGTTTTTGGAAATACGAAGAGGGAGGTTTCGCCCGTTATTGTCAGACCTGTATTGGAAATAGGCCCCTGAAATTTGTTTCAGGCTATTCAAAGATTGTGTGCGTTGTCCTCGTCTGAGGTAACTAGTGATAGTTGGAAACAGTAGAGCCGCTAAAATCCCGATTATAGTGATCACGGTGATCATCTCAACCAAGGTAAAACCTTTGTTCGAGAGCCGGACCTTGGATTTACAAACAGTCATGTTGTGGGGAAATAGATGGTTTTCTTGGAGTGTGTTTCAATTCTAAAATAATATTACTTTCCGAATAGCTCCATCTTAAGCCTTCAAATGGGAACTAGCATCGTGGCTCCATTTTATCGACTCTCCGTGCATGACGGCCTCCTTCGAACTCGGTTTCCAGGAACGCTTTGATCCTATGATAAGCTTGCTCGTCTGTCGTGTGCTTCCCGGGAAGTACCAACACATTGGAGTTATTGTGCAGGCGTGTCATGCTGGCATCCTCGTCATAGCCTACTAGAGCTGCTCGAATACCCGGAACTTTATTTGCGCAAATGCTCATACCAATGCCGGATTTGCAGATAAGCACGCCGAAATGGGCCTCATTGCTTACAACGTCGTGACAGACCAGTTGTGCGTAATCTGGATAATCCACCGATTGTTCATTGAAGGCTCCATGGTCGTTCACTTCGTGCCCTTCGCTTTTCAGGAAATCTACAATCTTCTGGCGAATCTCCACACCCCCGTGGTCGGTTCCTACGCTGATCTTCATTCTGTGCTTGGGAATTTTGTTTTTAGAAATTGGATTAAGCCCGGGATGGCTTCAACCATTGAGTCGCGTGCGTTTTCGTACTCAGTGAAATTTCCTCCGAATGGATCGGAAATCTCTTTGTCGTGAGTTCCTTCGATAAACTCCCGCATCAGAAACGTTTTATCCTCAGCATCCTCACCCAAGTAATAGTTCACCGAATCCAAATGGCTGCTAGTCATTCCAAAAATGAAATCGGCGGATTCCAACAAAGATTCGGAGGTCTGTTTCGAAGAATGGTCGTTTAAATCTATCCCCACTTTTTTTAATGCAGCTATAGAATTCGATGAGGCCGGATAACCATTCCCTGCAGAAATCCCCGCTGATTGAACAACCAGACCCTTCAGTGGCGCACCTTCAGCCTCGAGTGCATGCTTCACCAACCTTTCCGCCATAGGACTGCGGCAGGTGTTTCCGGTACAAATAAATAATAAAGTTCCTGTCACTGATTTGCTCAACTTATCTCAATAATCAAACTGATTGAGATATGCCATCCTCAAGCTGTCAGCTTAAAAATCCAGGTCATCGAATATAGATGATCGGAGCTAATTGGAATTATCGTATTTTTTAGAGGAGTCTTAAGTCTTAAATTGCACTTAGTGGGCTATCTCAAACTCTACTCTTGATTCTTTGCCTTTGAAATGGCGATCTTGGCAGTTGAATGAGGATCTATTTCTTAGGCATCTGTGGTACTGCGATGGGTAATGTGGCTGTGTTGATGCAGCGCGCTGGCCACGTTGTCGGTGGTTCGGATACGGGGATTTACCCTCCCATGAGCACTGTTTTAGGGGATGCTGGTGTCGAGATTTTTCACGGCTGGGATGAAGAGAATTTAATATGGTTTGAGCCTGAGCTAGTTGTGGTCGGAAATGCGGTTACGCGAGGAAATCCTGAGGTAGAGTATTTGCTTCGGACGAAGCGTTATCCTACTGTGAGTCTGCCTGAAATAATCGGAGGCAAGCTACTGAAAGGAAGACCGCGGGTGGTGATAACCGGAACTCACGGAAAGACGACCACAACAGCGTTGGCTGCCTGGTTGTTAAAAGAGGCGGGCAGTAATCCAGGATGGCTTGTTGGTGGAGTTCCTTACTCCTTGTCCTCTGGATCGGAATTGGGAGCTGAAAACAGTCCATTTGTGTTAGAGGGAGATGAATACGACTCCGCGTTTTTTGACAAGCGAAGTAAGTTTATTCACTATCGGCCCGATGTCTTGGTAATTAATAATGTAGAGTTTGATCATGCGGATATTTTTCGTGACCTCACAGATGTGAAGCGGACATTTAATCACCTTATACGTATTGTTCCAGATAATGGTGTGATTCTTGCGAATGGTGACGATCCGGTGATTCGAGAATTACTTCCGGTCAGTTGGACCACAGTCCGCTTTGTCGGGCTGGGCGAAGGAAACGATTTTGTTATATCAGACTTCCAGGAAACCCCTGGTCGAAGTCGTTTTTCAATTCGATTGGAATCAGGAGAAACTGTATTCTTTGAAACTAAGCTAAACGGAATCTTCAATGCTCGGAATACGGCGATGGCACTTCTGGCAGCCGGGTTTGTTTCGGATCGAGGCAATCCCGGATCATTCTTAAAAGCTGCCAACGTTTCAGATTACCAAGGGGTCGCTCGTCGACAGGATGTGCTTTTTGATTCTGATAAACTTAAAGTAATTGAAGACTTTGCCCACCACCCAACTGCGATTCGTTTGTGCCTGGAGTCTTATAAGAATTGTTACGATGAGTGTGAGGTGGTGGCTGTTTTTGAGCCGCGGAGTAACACTTCTGCCACTAAGGTGCTTCAAAAGGAATTTACGGGTTCGCTCGCTTACGCAGACAGAGTATTGATTGCTCCGGTACATCGCGGAGAAGCATACACGGACGAACAACGGATTGATTCGGGTGCGATGGTGGAATCACTTTCGACAGTTTGTCTTTCGGCGAAAGCATACCATTCAAAAGAGGAATTGTTTGAAGAACTGATCTCGATGGAAGGCGCAAAGAAACGACTCGTTTTACTGTTTACGAATGGATCTTTCGGAGAACCACTGAATGAATATTTGCGGGTTCTAAAAGGAAGATAAGTCTGATTATTTCAGCTAACGGGTATGCCAGAGTAGAGATGGGAATATGGTTCAAGTTACAGGAATCGCCGATCAATCCCTTACTATAATTGCTTAACCAGGACTTTTGAATTTCGTTGGCTTGTTTTCAACTGTTCCGCACGAATAGACGGAAGGTCGTTGATGGTGCCTTCTTTGAAACCGCATTTTTTGGTAAAGAACGCGAATGTTTGGGTACTTAACGCCACTAGTTTTGTTCCTCCCTTTTTTACGGCTTCTTCTTCAGCAAATTTGACGAGTTTTTGGCCGAGACCTTTTCCAATCTGGGTTTGCTTTACTATAAGGGATGCAATTTCGAAGGTGCTCGAATGTGGAAACGAAACCAAACTTCCGCAACCGAGAATGTACCCATCAATTTCGTAAACAAAGTAGGAGTCAATCCGCTCTTCAATTTCACGCAGTGAGCGTTTGGCAAGTTCTTCTGTCTCGGTTGGATCGCGAGCCAGATCAAAAAGGTTTTGCGCATCGGACGCTCTGGCCCACCGAATTTTTTGATATTCATGGTTATAGAAAAGCGTTCCGACTCCTACCGATGAAAAGATTTCATTGAGCAGGCTATCTGCTTCCAAGCCGTCTAGAATGTGAACACGCGCTACTCCGCCATCGAGTGCTCGCAAGGCGTATTTGCATTTTCTTTGTATAGCCGGATCAAGTGTTGATTCGTTTTCTTTATAAAGCTTTCGCAACTGTTCCGTTTCAAGGGCCCGGTAAAAGGTTTCATTTACAGTTAAGCCGCTGTGAGAAGTTATGAATAAAATCTTCGATGCCGCAATTGCCACGGCGACCTCCGTAGCCAGATGATCAGAATCAATTCTCAAGCTGCCACCATCCCGGTCAAATGCGATAGGTGAAATCACGGGTACCATGTGGTTGCCTAACAATTGCATGAGAGCCTCGTTATCTACTTTATCTACTTTTCCTAAATTCAGTTGATCCTCTCCTTTGATTACCCCAACGGGTGTTGCCCGAACGGCATTGGTAGTCGCACACTTTATGCCCATTTTTGTTAGACCCTGCATAATGTGATGCGAAAGGTTTCCGGCTGCCTTGGTTGCAAGTTTCAAAGTTTCATCATCCACGACTCCTGTGCCGTGCATATCTGAAATAACGGTTTGATTTTCCTTGGCCAGGTTTCGCAAGGGTCGTCCAATTCCATAAACCAGAATAATTTTGATATGTAAGTTTCTTAGGACGGCAATATCGAGCAACAGGTTGTTAAATAACGGATCTTCAACGATGCGACCATCCACCGAAATAACAAAAGTTTGGTTCTGAAACATGGGAACGTATTTCAGAATGCCTCGCAAATCATTCGGTTTTATTTCGGAAATGGGTTCTGGTGTTAGATCAGCCATCTTATTTGAACCTCCAATAGGTATAAATAGCCAGGTAGATAACAGTAAAGAAAATGACCCAACGCATCGGCCAAGGTTTCTTTAGCTTCGTCGGTTCATTGGTTTCTTGCTGGGAATCAGCGTGTTGGGACTCTTTCTCCATGATGCGCTGTCATTAAGTGTGAGCTTGCAACAGGATCAACTCATTTCTTTTAGAAGCATCCTAAGTAAAATTCTTAAGAAACCATCGATTCGCCGTTGACGGACCGATTTCCAAACCTAGGATTTATAACCGTATTCTGCTGTGAACGAAGTGCAACGAACGCCTTAATCCTTTAGTTCTTTATGACGGGAGTTTGACCCTTTGAAATGGCTGTCAGGCCGTAAATCGGAAGACAAAAATTTTAGAGGAAAGCACCCACTTTATCATCAAAGGCCACAAGGCAACTGAAGCATACGCCACTTAAGTGGATACAACATTGCCCCTTCGGGGGCTTTTTTCTGTACGGATACCATAACCCCGACTTTCCGGTGCTCCGTTTGTAAAAAACCTGCGAAGGAATCATTCTGAATCGTTCTTCATAACCCTCGACGAATACTTTTTTCCCTTAGTTAGGTGTTTTTAACAAAGCCAGGGATTTACCTGTGCTTTAACAGCAGGCGGTACTTCTTTCCTCGCCTATCATTCCGGTGGGGTACGAGAATTATCTGGGTTTTCCCAGTAATAGGGGGAGGAAGTGCCGTCTTGTTAATTGGAGCAAGTGAGGTTCTTCGGCAGTAGTGCTACCTAGTAGCCTACAATTTGTATTCCCCACTTAGATGCGGTTTTGAGAACCTTCTCCTTTTCGAGAATAATCGTCTTATGGGCTTCCAGGTAGGCATGCAAAATGTCTGCTTCTTTCATAACCTCGAGAGTACGCATTCCGAAGACCGGAACATCAAAGCGGTAGTCCTGTCCGGGTTTTACAGTTTTGATAAAGACCAATTGATTGGTTTGAAATGAACCGGCTCTTTTCAACATGCGATCCGTGCCTTCGAAAGCTTCCACCGCAACTACAGTACCTTTTCTGATGACAACCCCCTGGCCTATATCGAGGCGGGCAATTTCTTTGGCGATTTCAATCCCATGCTCGATGAACTCTGGACGCACCTTTTTTTTAATCGGCGTCATTGGGCCAGGGCTCGCCAATTGGTCATCTAGAAACGCTCGTGCATCCAGTAACTCAACGCCTAGGTTAGCAATTTCGTTGGAGATGGCTGTAAAGATTGTCTCTGCGTTTTTCTCCTTCAATTTGGCTAGCAAAGCGACGGCCTTAAAATCCGGGTATAAGCCTTTGAACAAACGCCCTGGTGTAATTTGACCGGCCATCAGTGCCCACCTTACGTTATAAGATTTCAGCGTTTTCAGCATTTTGCCGAGTTTGCCGACTTTTATTCGAATGCGATCTTGTTCAGGATAGGATTCGTAAAGGCTATCGCGGGTTTCACCTTCGTAAGCGACCAAAGTTGTGCGAACACCCAATGAACGCATACGTCGTGCAATAAGCTCCGGGTATAACTCTTTGCCTGCAATTAAACATATACCGTCCTCTGGCTGAAAACCTTTGGGAAGAAACTGTGATAGGACATCTGACACTGTGGAGGATGTTTTAGATTTATAAGACGGTGTCCAAAGAAAATTGATGTTTCATTATTAAATGAAAATAAAGCTTTCCGTCAGCTTTTACTTAATTGAGGATATATTCGTGCCACTTTACGACAGTCACTTACACCTGCAGGATCCCCGGCTGAAATCGGTATTAGCGACTTTGTCAAAAGTGTATGCAAAACTAGGGGTCGAGCGTATTGTCGTCAATGGCACCGAGGAAGGTGACTGGGAAGGGGTTGGTCAACTTGCGGAAATGTTTCCCTTTGTGAAACCCGCCTTTGGAGTGCATCCATGGAGAATATTTAACCGGTCGCAGCATTGGTTTGGAAACCTTGAATACTGTATTGATCATTATCATGGATACATTGGTGAGATTGGATTGGATAGACGGATTGAACACCACGATTTCGATGATCAGATTGAAGTATTCCAGAAACAGTTACGCTTAGCCGCCCGAAAAAATGTTCCAGCGAGTATTCATTGTTTAAATGCGTGGGGCAAGATGCTGGAAATACTTGAAGAGGAGCCTTTGCCTTCCAACGGGGTTTTGCTGCATAGCTTTAGCGGCTCAATTGAAGTGGTGCCTAAGCTTGTCGAGCTCGGTTGTTATTTTTCCTTTAGCGGCCATTTTTTATTGAAGCACAAACAGAAAGCCCAAGCTACCTTCCAGACCATTCCGATTGAGCGGATATTAGTTGAAACGGACGGACCCTCGCAAATGCTGCCAGAAGAGTTAGCTGAATATCTATTGCCTGAAGATGGCGAAGGTAAAGCTGTCAACCATCCTGGAAATATTGGAGCCGTTTATGAAGGTTTGGCCAAACTGCTTGGTCAACCTCTCGATCAATTCACCGCTCAAGTTGCGAAGAACTTTGAGAACTTGTTCGGCGAAGTCAGGGTTGAAAAGCAGGCAACATAAATAGTCGTTGCCTATAAATTCTTAGGTGTTTGCCTTTCGCAGGACTATTTCAATAGCCTTGGCGGCAGCTTGAAAACCAAAAGTTCCGGTAACAAAACTTGCAGTTCCGAACCCCGTGTCACAATCCAGCTTAAGTTCTGCATTGTCTGGTTTCTTACTACACAGATTCCCTTCGTTGTCTGGATACACAGGCATATCAGAGGAGAAGATGCAGGGAATTCCCCACGACCGTTTTAGGTTTCGGGAAAAACCATAATCTTTGCGAAGTATTCTTCGAACGACAGCCAGCAGGGGATCGTTATATGCTTTTGTGATGTCTGCAACTTGAACCTTGGTCGGATCTTTCAGTCCGCCAGCACCTCCAGTAGTGATCACCGGAATCTTTCTAGATCTGCAGCGCGCGAGTAACAGACTTTTATTTTTACGGTCATCTATCGCATCAACCACGCAATCAAAGTTTCCATTCAGAAGCGTATCGGCAGTGGATTCGGTAAAAAACCGATTTTCTTCAATGACCTCGCATTCGGGGTGAATGGATTGGATTCTGCGCGTCATCGCGGAAGTCTTCATAAGACCAACGGTATTGGTTTCCGCATGTACCTGCCGATTGGTGTTGGTAACACAAACCTCGTCCATGTCGATGAGGGTAAGTTTTCCAATTCCAGATCTGGCGAGGGCTTCAGCTGTCCAGGAACCAACCCCACCAATGCCAACAATAGCTATATGGGCGTTCGCCAGAACTCTTGCTTGTGCCTTCCCGTATAGCCTCTCTATGCCACCAAAGCGTTCCTTAGTGTTTTCCATTCCAGTTAGTTTTTAAGTTTTAATCATGAGAGAATCAGTTATTGGCAAAACAATTTTGAGTGGACCACTTAGTAGTATCTTTTTCAAATATCAAAACCTTGGAGCTTTTAAGCGAAGAGATAGCCTTTGTTCGGAAATAGGTATTTAAAGTTTACAAAGCAAAAGGCTCTGCTGATAGTTTTTTGCTTATGGACTGGCTGCTACCGGTAACTGCATTTATCGCGGGTGTTCTGTTGAGTGGTGTCGTTATTTATTTAATACTACGCTCTGACAAACTACTCCTGGCTGAGCGTGTCCGACTTAAGGAAGAAGAGTTTGAAAAGCTTAATTTTGCATTTGATACGCTTAAGGGTGAACAACAGGCCTTGCTTGAGAAACTGAATGTAGCCAAGACGGAAGCAACTACGCTTGAAACACGTTTGGAAGGTGAACGAAAAAGTCATCTAGAAAAGGAACAGGTCTTCGAGGATTTGGAAAAACGGTTTTCGGATGTGTTCAAGGCTTTGTCAGGAGACGCCCTTAAACGGAACAACCAATCATTTCTCGAGCTCGCGAAAGAACATCTGAACACTCAACAGGTGAAGTCCAAGGGGGAATTGGACCAACGAAAGCAGGCCATCGAATCGTTGCTTAAACCAATTAATGAGTCACTTAAACAATTTGGCGAAAAAGTTGGAGAAATCGAAAAAGCACGGGTTGGAACTTACGAAGCGTTAAAAGAACAGGTAATTTCCCTTGCTGAGGGTCAGATTCGTTTGCGAACTGAAACCGTGAATCTTTCTCGAGCGCTGAATACTCCTCGTGTGCGTGGAAGTTGGGGAGAAATTCAGTTAAAGAAGGTGGTAGAGCTGGCCGGCATGCTGGAACACTGCGATTTCGACCAGCAGCAAAGCTCAAACCGGGAAGACGGGTCGCGAGCCCGACCGGACATGATCGTAAACCTGCCAGGTGACAAGAAGATCATTATTGATGCAAAGGCACCTCTCGAAGGGTTTCTCGCTGCATTGGAAGCGGACAATAAGGAAGATAAAAATGCCCGGATGAAAGATCACGCCCGGCATATTCGGGCGCATATCAAGGATCTGGGGAGTAGAGCGTATTGGGAACAATTTGAAAATACTCCCGAGTTTGTTGTTCTGTTTCTACCGGGTGAAAGTTATTTCAGCGCTGCTTTAGAAGTTGAGCCAGGTCTCATTGATGAGGGTGTTCAAAACAAAGTTATTCTGGCTACACCCACCACGTTGATCGCTTTGCTAAAGGTGGTGGCTTACGGCTGGCGTCAGGAGAACCTCGCCTTGCAATCGCGTGAAATAAGTAAGCTTGGAAAAGAGATTTATGAGCGTGTATCTGATGTTGCCACCAACTGGGCCGCTGTAGGGAAAGGACTGAGGTCGGCTGTGGAAAACTACAATAAAGCGGTCAACAACCTGGAAACGCGTGTCCTGGTTTCCGCACGTAAACTGCAGGAATTACCTATTGAATTATCCAAGAAAGCTATTGGTGAAGCTCCCATTTTGGAGGTCATCCCCCGTGCGTTGAAATCCCCGGAATTGGAAGAAGAATAGTTAAGTAGGTTAATCAAAGACTGGCCTAAATCGGAATATATTGATCAAATTAGAATCTGATTAGACGAAAGAATATTTTACTCTATGTTTCGACAACTGCTGATTTTCTGTATTTCACTGACCTTTAGCGGCGCATTCTCAGCTTCCGTAAACCCGGAGATTGATTTTCGGAGCCCGTCTAAGGAAATTTCGGATATTATTCAGCAACCTTGGATGCCGTTCTTTAGTCCTGACCCAACCAGGAGGCGACTGGTGAAGCTTGATATGGAGAATCAAGTCTCGATGAAATACCTGGCCAGAGAAGAACTTGAATTAGCCGGTTTTTATATGTATGCCGAAACGCGGGCAAGGAGTAGACGCTTGTATGCGCAAAGTTTCTCAATAGTTGATATTTACTCCGGAGTTGAGATTCATCCTGATGGATTCGCGGATTCACCCATTATTCTTCAAGTTCAGTGGTCACCCAATGGAGATGGATTGGCATTGTTGCTCGAGAGAGAGTCGAGAACTGAATTATGGTACGTAAAGGCCGAAACAGGAAAGACAACTAACTTAAGCGAGTTACCCATTCACGCGGGAATGGATCACATGATTTATTGGGCAAGCGATAGCCATTCCATTTTGGTAAAAACGGTTCCGGGTGATCTGGGTCCACGACCGCTGCCTGCGGAGTTTCCTGAAACTGTGCTTGTTCGTGAGACCGGGGATGAAGCCCTCCCTGCTCAAACTCATCAAGGCGTTTTGAGGAATCAGAATGATGTTGAATTGTTCGAATACTTTTTCGAATCGCAGGTGGTTAGAATCGGTTTGGATGGAAGTGAGGAGCCCATTGGTGAGCCTGGAATATATCGATATTTTAGGGAGTCTCCCGATGGAAATTACCTGATGGTTGAACGACTTGTTAAACCCTGGTCATACTTGGTGAACCAGGAGCAATTTGCCTACGATGTTGAGATTTGGGACCTACGTAACGGAGAGATTCAGGTGGCAGCTTCTTCTCCTCTGGCTGAATATTTACCTTATGGTGGCGGATCCGTTCGCCGGGGCGCACGTGAATTTCAATGGCGCTCTGACAAGCCTGCCACTTTGGTTTGGGTTGAGGCACAAGATGGTGGAAATCCCTATCAGGCAGCAAAGGTTCGAGAACATATTTACAGCCATGAAGCTCCTTTCACTGATGCACCTGAATTGATAGCTGCGATAGGAAATCGTTTTGGCAATATATTGTGGGACCAAGAGGATAGGGCGTTATTAATTTCCTGGGATTGGGTTGATCGAAAGCTGAGTTTGTTAGCATTCAATCCTTCTGATCCGACTGCTGCTCATCGCCGCCTGTTGCATTACGAATTGGGGGATCGTTATCGGTATCCGGGCTTGCCATTATTTTCATACAATCAGTTCGGGTTTCCAGTACTTACAACCGACTCCTCGGGGGACCATGCTTTTTTATCAGGCGACGGCGCATCCTTGGTAGGGGACCGACCTTTTCTAGATAAATTCAATCTCACTACAAAACGCAAGAAACGCCTGTTCCGATCCGGGGACACTTTCTACGAAAACGTCATTACCGTTTTGGATGCTGATAAAGTTGAATTGTTGGTAAGCAGGGAATCGGTTCATATGCCACCCAATTACTTTTTGTGGAATCCTAAGGATAAATTTCATGTGCAGTCGACACACGAAAAGAATTCTTATCCGATGCTCGAAGCCGTTGGTCGCAAGCAATTGCGCTATAAACGAGAGGATGGGGTAGCATTAACTGCCAATTTATTCTTACCTCCCGGGTACGATATAGAACGGGATGGTCCGCTCCCAACGCTGGTATGGGCATACCCCCGGGCTTATCAAAATGCATCCAACGCCAGCCAGGTATCTAATTCTTCCAACCAGTTTGTGGATGGTCGTTGGAATCAACCCGTTATTTGGGCGCTTAAAGGATATGCCGTAGTGGATGATCCGGCTATACCAATTGTTAGACATAAAAGGGGAGACCCGAACGATAGCTTCATTGCTCAATTGATTGATTCGGCCGAAGCCCTTGTTAATGAATTGGTTGATGAGGGGATTAGCGAAAACGGGGCTATCGCCATTGGCGGACACAGCTATGGGGCATTTATGACTGCCAACTTATTGGCTCATACCGACTTGTTTTGCGCAGGAATTGCTCGAAGTGGTGCTTTTAATCGAACATTGACTCCGTTTGGATTTCAATCTGAAGAACGGAATCTATGGCAAGCGCCACGCTCATACTTGAGCATGTCTCCTTTCTTGGCAGCAAGCGGAATCAACGAACCCCTTTTGTTATTACACGGTGAGAAAGACGAAAATCCCGGGACATTTACTTTACAAAGTGAACGTCTATTCCAGGCGCTTAATGGACTTGGTCATTCTTCCAGGTTGGTAATATTTACCAACGAAGGTCATACTGTTCGCGGAGATAAGTCTATTGAGCATATGCTTTGGGAAATGGAGCGTTGGTTAGAACTCTATGTGAAAGGCCCGATTTATACACCTGTTAATCCCATGGCTTCTGATTCGGATATTATTAATATATCCAATGGTGCCGCGGAAAATTCAGAGGAAAATTAGCGTTAACCCCGGCTTAGGCAGATTTTGATTTTTGAAATTCTGCGTAGCCAAGGATCTTTGAGGTTACATTGGCTAATCCATTTCTCCGGTTGCTGGACAAATGTTGAGTAATCCCAACTTCAGACAAAAACACAGGATCAACACTCAAAATATCTTCAGGTGAGTGTCCGCTGTACAAACCACAAAGGAGATGGGTGACACCGCGGGTAATCGGTGAATCTGAATCGGATCGGTAGTAGCAGAGTCCGTCTTTAAATTCTGGAATCAACCACAAGTTGGACATGCATCCTTCGATGCGAAATGCCTCAGTCCTGAATTCTTCAGGCAAGTTCTCAGCTTTTTTCCCTTTTTCTATTACATAAGCAAACCGTTCGTAGGAGTCGTCGAATAAAGACATCTCTTCAATAATGCGGTCTCTCTTTTCCAGAATAGTCATGGTATTAAAGTCGAAGAAAGCGAATGAACCTTTCTCAGAAACGCAAGGTTACATTTAAACAACTACTGAAGTGCAAAGGCGTTGTCTGCTTTTTAAGCGTCTTCGAGTAATATGTCGGCAACCCCGTATCTCAGGCTGTGGTAGCAATGGTAAAACTGTGAAACTCCGGCCCATCGTCCAAGCGTTATCAAGGCTAAAAGCGTCACCGGAAATACATCTGCCCGGTTGGGCGGCAATTTCGGCATCCTGAGTCTTTCTTCCAGGTTATAACTCGAAGCCTCATCGAAAATCGATTGAAGGTCATTCAAAGTTAGATAGGGACTGCTGTCTTCCAGCGAATTTCCATGGCGGTTAGCTAATATGGCTCTACAGGCCACATAAGTGCCACCAGCCCCAACCACTAAGGCCTTTGAAGCGTCTTCGAGTTCTATATCCAGGCCGGCGACTTGTTTATGAACGGAATCAATGACGCTTTGTTTTTCTGACTCAGTTAGTGCTAAAGTAGAATTTGTGACGTGGTGCTCAAGGAGTCGGACGCCACCGAGAGGCAAACTCTTGGCGACTTGGATTTGACGATTCTTCAGGTAGATGCATTCCACGCTACCGCCACCCATATCAAAAATCATGATTTCCTTTTGATTTCCTAGAGCTTGATCTGTGAGAACCCCTCGGCCAATCAATGTTGCTTCTTCCTCTCCAGAAATAACGTCAACGGCATGTCCTGTTTCTGCCAGGATCCTGGCTTGAAATTCGGAGCGATTACTCGCATCTCTCACCGCACTGGTTGCCACGATTCGTGTAAAGGCAGGATTATGTTCCTGCATTTCGCGATACAACTCGCCGACAACTTTTACCGCCCTGACCATGCTTTCCTCAGACAATTCCGGAGTGGCTTTGCTGATTCCCTGGCTGATTCGTGTTTCACTGGTTCTTTGAGCAATTGCTTTTAATCCGTCTGGGGTCTTTTCAACGACCAACATTTTTAAGGTGTTACTGCCAATATCGAGAGCCGCAGCTCTTGTTCCAAAAGGGATGTTCATAGCTAAAGATCAAAGCTCCGTGGAGCTATAACCACGACAAACTCACCCTTTGTAGATCGTTGTTTAACGGATTCGATAACTTCAACCGCTGGTCCGGTAAAAATGGTTTCGTGCAATTTAGTCAACTCACGAGCCACACAAAGAACGTGGTCGGGTCCGAGTATTTCCAGGAAGTCATTTAGAAACTTGAGAATCCTGTGATTGGATTCGAAAACAATATGAGTTCTGGAAGTGTCCTTTATCTCATTGAAAAAACGTTTTCTCGCTGCGGACTTCGCAGGTAGAAATCCAACATAAGTAAAGGAGTCGGAGGGAAGGCCGGATACAGACAGGGCCGCCAACGCGGCAGATGGACCCGGAATAGGCGAAACGTTTAAGTTGCGCTTACGGCATTCCCGGACAAGCCGGAATCCTGGATCGCTAACAGCTGGGGTGCCTGCGTCTGAAATCAGCGCGATTGAGGATCCTGCATCGATTTTATCGGCGAGCACAGAAGCTTGATGAATTTCGTTATGCTCGTGGTAGCTGATGAGAGGCTTCTTTATCTCAAAGTGTTTGAGCAGTTTCCCTGAAGTCCTCGTATCTTCGCATGCAATCAGATCGCACCGCTTGAGTATTTCAAGGGCTCTTTTTGAAATGTCTCCCAAATTGCCGATTGGAGTAGCTACCAGATACAGGCCAGAAGCCAATGGGAGTTCATTCCCTTCACTCTGGGTCATAGTCGGCCAATCAAGCGCCAGGATTTCCTACACCTGGTAATTGATTTTCCCAGTCCGCCGGACGACTCCAGGGGATGGAAGTATCGTAAGGGCTTTTTTCCTTACAACCAGTTAACATAATGAGTCCGGTTGAAGTGACGATGATTGCTAAGATGATGCGAACAATTTTCATGATTCTGATTACAATTCCAAGTGAGCCTTATCTCCGATTTGAATATCCGGAACACTTAAACTTTTACCAGTGTTAGTAGAGGAAAGTATCTGGGCAATACTGAAATCATTTGTGATTTGAGTAAGCTTGAGCAAGGCAACCGTTTGTTGATTTCGGTGAATGGTGAGTGTTTGGCCTTCGGCTGCACCCGATTTACGACCGTAACTGATAATGGCAAATGAACCATCGGGTCCGATTCGTATGACTTCTCCAACGGGAGTTTGGTTCTGTATTGCAGGATTTTGAGTCGGTCGAGTCGGACTTTCCCTAGAGGTTGAAGTTTGAGGATTCGAGGGCAGTGAGTTTTTGAGAGTCGCGTTTTCGGCTTCCAGCTCGAGAGCTCTTGACTGCAAAATGTTGAGTTGTTCGCGCCAATTCTGTGGAGGAATGGATCCTTTCAGCCTATTGATTTCTCTTTGAAGATCCCTGTTTGCTTCGTTGAGTCTTATGTTTTCGCTTTCCGATCGTACGCGGGCCAGCTTTTCTTCGTTTGCTTTTTGCGATAAGTCTTCCAACTGATCTTTGAGACCTCCGGTAACGATCTCAGCTTCTTCCCTTAGTTTATTAAGTTCACCGCTCGCCGCCTCCGCTTTGGTAACGCGAGATTGTAATGCAGCAGATTCTTTAAGTTTATCCTGTAGTGCTATTCTCGATTGATTGAGATTGTCAGCCAAACGTTCCTTTTGGGTTCTAATCTGGAAGAACAGGAACCCGGAAGTTACTACTGCCACCAAAGTAATGATTCGCAGCAGTAGGGTTATATTCATGAGGATTAATAGTAATCCGGTAAATTAGGTAAGCCCGAATTTCGATTCAACTCCAAAGCCGGTTTGTTGAATACCGCGCGAGGGATTGGCTGCAATATGTTCCAAAATCTTGTAGATTAGCTCAGCTTGATCGCTTTGATTGATCGCTTCAGCGATTTCTTCTACATTGAAAGTGTTTCCATGTTTGGAGTCTAGAAAGCCTACAACTGACTTTTGAAGTTCGAGAATTCCAACAGCTGCTTTTTTACCGGCTTCAACTCCAGGCTGATGATAGGCATTTACACCGACCAAAGAAGCGTACAATCCAACTGCACGTTCGTAGAGGGCGATGAGCATTCCCACAGTGAATGGATTGATTTCGTTGACAGTGATCGATATAGATTGGCGACCATTCTCGTGAAGTGCTGATCGAGTTCCGAGTAGAAATCCCTTTAAGTAATCGCCCGCGGTGATGCCTTCCTCTACCTCCAGTTCGGGTTGATCGCGGTCTTTGAGCACTTCAATAAATGTCACAAAGAAATTATGAACTCCTTCGCGGAGCTGCTGGATATAAGCGTGCTGGTCGGTAGAGCCTTTGTTTCCGTAAACGGCAATACCTTGGTTCACGACATTTCCCTTTAGATCAAATTCTTTGCCAAGGGACTCCATGATCAATTGTTGCAGGTATTTTGAAAACAATTGGAGGCGATCTTTGTAAGGAAGAATGACCATGTCTTTGTTCCCTTTTCCATCAGTTGCATAGAACCACATCAAGGCGAGAAGAGCGGCTGGATTGTTTGCGGTCTCAGTACTGCGTGTTAAGGCGTCCATGGTTTTTGCACCTGAAAGGAACTTATCAATATCAATACCTTGTAATGCCGCGGGAATCAATCCTACGGCCGCCAATTCACTCGTTCTTCCGCCGACCCAATCCCACATGGGAAACCGTTTAAGCCATCCTTCTTCAGTGGCAACCGCATCGAGTTTTGATCCCTCACCCGTAATGGCTATTGCGTGCTTTGAAAAATCAAGGTCCGATTCCTCGTATGCTCGTTGGGCTTCCAACATCCCGTTTCTGGTTTCTGGGGTACCGCCAGATTTTGAGATTACGACACACAGGGTTTCCCCTAATTCAGAACTGAGAGTCGCCAATGTTCTGTCGATACCGTCAGGGTCGGTATTGTCAAAAAAGTAAAGTGCGAGTTGATCGCCTTCAGGTTCTCCTAGTGCTTGAGCAACAAATTGTGGACCCAATGCAGATCCGCCGATTCCAATAATCAGACAGTTTTGAAAGGAACCGGTTTGGCCTTCGATTTCGCCCCGGTGAATCTTTTTCACATAAGATTTTATGGATTCAAGCGTTTCACTGATTTCATTTGAAATTTCCTTTGTGGGTGCAAGTTCTGGAGCTCGTAGCCAGTAGTGTCCGACCATCCGATTTTCATCGGGATTTGCGATTGCCCCTTTTTCCAAAGCTTCCATCGCCTGGTATGCTTCCAGGATCGCCGGTTCCATAGTTGGAAGGAAATCATCGCCGAAATTCATCCGGCTAATGTCCATCGCAAAACCAATGTCCGGATTGTTATAGTAATACTGTTTAAATCGAGACCAGCTCATAAATAAATTAGGTAAAAAAGTAATGTCTCGAAGTATTGATTACAGACCTTTATCGGTAACTGCACCTAAAGAGGCTGAAGTCACTGTCTTCGCGTATTTTGCAAGAACGCCTCGTTTGACTGGTGAGCCAGATGGCTGAAAGTTTCCCATACGATTCTCAAGTTCTTCATCTGAGATGAGAAGTTGAATGGTGTTTTTTACGGCATCGATTTCGATTTCATCTCCATTTTTTACCACACCAATCGGACCTCCCAAGGCGGCCTCCGGGGTTATGTGGCCGACATCAAATCCGTGGCTTCCACCTGAAAAACGGCCATCGGTAATGAGTGCGACATCCATGATAAGGCCACGACCTGCAACCGCTGAAGTAGGGGAAAGCATTTCTCGCATGCCAGGTCCTCCTACGGGACCTTCATTACGGATGACGACGATATTTCCTTTAACCACATCGCCCTTCAATATTCCGTCCAGGGCAGCTTCTTCGCCTTCGTACACCTTTGCGGTTCCTTTAAAATAGAGACCTTCTTTACCCGTGATTTTCCCTACCGCCCCTGTTGGAGCGAGATTGCCTTTGAGAATGCGCAAATGGCTTTGGGGCTTAATGGGATTATCCCAGTCGCGAACAATGTCTTGTCCTTCAGGATACGGTGCGACGTCGGCTAAGGTTTCCGCCATGGTAAGCCCGGAAACGGTGAGGCAGTCGCCGTGTAGCATGCCGCGATCAAGTAGCATTTTCATTAACGGACGGATACCACCAATTTTGATTAGCTCCGACATGGTGACGCGACCAAACGGTTTAACATCGCAGAGTAG
This sequence comes from Verrucomicrobiota bacterium, assembly GCA_027622555.1. Lineage (NCBI taxonomy): Bacteria > Pseudomonadati > Verrucomicrobiota > Verrucomicrobiota bacterium. The sequence goes on along the minus strand of JAQBYJ010000034.1, from coordinate 6,448 downwards.
GGGAACGCGTTCCCCGATTTCTTTAAAATCGTCCAGACTCAGATCCACTTCCGCGGAGTGAGCGATAGCTAAAAGATGCAGTACCAAATTGGTTGAACCACCAAGAGCAATACAGGTGACGATGGCATTTTCAAACGCTTTTCTTGTGAGGATGTCACGGGGCTTGATGTCCTTTTTAATCAAATTGAGTACGGCGACTCCCGCGTCATAGGAGTCCATTTTCTTGGCGTCTGAAATAGCTGCCTGCGCCGAGCTATTCGGCAAACTCATTCCCAGAGCTTCAATCGCTGATGCCATGGTATTTGCTGTGTACATGCCTCCGCATGATCCAGGCCCAGGGATGGCGTTGCACTCGATCTGTTTGAGCTCGGCATCGTCGATCTCACCTCGGGCATGTTTTCCAACAGCTTCAAAGATACTTACTATGTCTATGGGTTGTTCCTTGTGAATACCCGGCATGATCGTGCCACCATAGACAAATACGGCCGGACGATTCATACGTGCAATGGCCATCATGCATCCGGGCATGTTTTTGTCGCAACCACCAATGGCAACCAATCCATCCATTCCTTCGGCGCATACAACGGTTTCAATGGAATCGGCGATGACTTCCCGTGACACGAGGGAATACCGCATGCCCTTGGTTCCCATGGAAATTCCGTCGGAAACGGTGATGGTGTTAAATTCTACGCCTTTCCCTCCAGCATCGTCAGCACCACGGACCGATTCCTTGGCCAATAGGTTGATATGCATGTTGCAGGGGGTAACCATGCTCCAGGTTGATGCGATGGCTACCTGAGGTTTTTTGAAATCTTCATCACCAAATCCAACTGCTCTCAGCATGGAACGATTAGGTGCGCGATGATTGCCATCAACGACTATGGATGAGAATGGACGGTTTTTTGGATCTGAACTAGAGTGATTCAAAGCTTGTAATACGTTTGGGTTTGAAATGCTTTTGACCTGCGAAATGGCAGTCTTTACGAATCGGCACTTTCGAAAATTTAATTTTAAACTACAACCTAAAAGGCGACAGCAAACAGCTGTTTGCAAGGATTATGACCGAAGTCTCAACTCAGTTCAATTTGTGCAAAGTATTGGAGGCGCTACTTTTCTCCACTTCAGAACCTTTGAGTATTAAAGATATACAGGCTGTGATCTCCCGTTTTCACGATCAGGCAGAAAAAATTCGGGTTAAATTGCCTGAAGATGGAGAATCCGTTTTGGAAACGCATTTGCCATTTCCTGTCGAGCTGTTGGATGAAGTTCCAGCCCTTATTACCAGCACGCAGATTCGGGAGGCTTTTTCGACTATTTCTTCCGAACTCGCCGAAAGTGACGCTGTTTATGAAATACAGGAAACCAATTTGGGTTTTCGGCTTGTGGTGAAGTCGGGCCTTGGTTTTTGGGTGCGATTACTGAGGGAGGACCCTAAGCCTATGCGTCTCAGTCAGGCTGCGATGGAAACTATGGCAATTATTGCCTATAGGCAGCCGGTAACTCGTTCCGAAATGGAGTCGATACGTGGTGTGGCTGTGGATAGTTCGCTTCAGAAACTGGTTGAGTACGAATTGGTTTATGTAATCGGTAGAGCAGAGTTACCTGGACGTCCTGTTCAGTATGGCACTACGGATAAATTTCTCGAATTCACTGGGATTACCAGTTTGGACGAACTGCCCAGTACGGATGTACTTTCTCCAATGCAGCTCGATGATTGGATAAAAAAGGCCCAGGAGCCAGATCACCTCAGCGATTCAGACGTAGGTTTGCCTTCCAATGATGACGAAGATGTAGAATACCAAGCTGCTAAAATTGCTACTGAGGTTGATCAGGATGAATTGGACCTCCATTCACCTGATGATCCTATTTACGAAGTTGCAGCGAAAAAAGTTGGCGATGACGTGGAACTTAATGAGAGCACGATCGACCAGGTCGAAGTCGAAAATGACACTTCTGACGAAGTTGTGATTGAAGAAGTTGATGAAGACAACAAACCTGTTGGTGAATAATTTACCCTGTTAAATGAGCCTGGAAGAACATAGGAAACGCATTGATAGTCTTGATCGAGAGATTATTCGGCTCATTAATGAGCGTACTTCTATTGCCGCTGAAATCGGTAAGGAAAAGGCGGCTTCCGGGAAACCGGTCTTTGATGCCAAGCGTGAGGCGGAAGTGTTTGAAAAAGTGATTGCTTTGAATGAAGGACCCATTGGGAATGATGCCCTCAAGGGTATTTATCGTGAAATCATCTCAGGGAATTATGCGCTTCAACGATCGATCCGTATTGCTTTCCTGGGACCAAAGGCAACTTTCACGCACCAGGCCGCCGTCAAACAATTTGGTGATAGTATGGAGTATCGTCCCATGGCATCTATCAATGACGTATTTGCAGAGGTGGACAAAGGGGAGGCTGACTACGGTGTTATTCCTATCGAAAACTCCGCAGAAGGAGTCGTTTTTCACTCATTGCACTCCTTTGATATTCTTGTGGGCTCCGATCTAAAAATTGTAGCCCAGATATTTCTTCCGATTAAACACAATTTGATTTCACATTCGAAACTAGAGGATGTGAGAAAAGTTTATTCCAAAGACCAAGCAATCGCGCAGTGCCGCGGTTGGTTGCGACGCCATGTTCCTCAAGCGGAAACCATTGATGTGTCTTCAACGGCCGAGGCGGTTAAAATCGCTGACAAGGAAGAGGGAGCTGCGGCGATTGCAAGTGCCCTTGCTGCCGTGGAACACGAAGTTCCGATTATCGGCGAGAGTATTCAGGACATGAACAACAATGTGACCCGGTTTTTAGTAATTGGTCGCAATAGTGAATCCATTGACCGGGTCGGTGATGGGAAAGATAAAACCAGCCTGGTTCTTTCAATTCCCGACAAACCAGGTGCGTTGCAACAATGCCTGGAACCCTTCAGCCGCCGAGGAATCAATTTGGTTAAAATCGAATCCCGTCCTTCAAGGATCAAAGCCTGGGAGTATTGGTTCTTTGTCGACGTAATAGGCCACATTACGGATGAGCCCGTTAAGGAAGCTATCGAGGAACTGGAAAAGATTTGCCCGATTGTAAAGTGGCTAGGTAGTTATCCGAATGAGCCATGAAGTCCAGTGATTGCGTCTTAGCAATCAAAGTCGTTCCCAACGCCTCTAAGTCGGAAATAGGAGGATGGCTCGGAACCTCATTAAAGATTCGCCTCCAAGCAGTTCCAGAAGATGGCAAAGCTAATAAAGCTCTTATAACATTCCTCAGTGCGGTGCTTAAAATTGAGCGAAAACAAATTGTGCTGGAGTCCGGCCAATTTTCCCCGCAAAAACGAATTCGAATTATCGGCCTAACCAGGTCTGAAGTTATAGTTCTCCTTAAAATAAAAGATATTCATGGCTAACTCTCCTTTAAGAATCGGCATCATTGGTGCCGGTGGAAATACCCGTTCACGACATATTCCTGGTTTTCAGGCTATTGATGGTGTTGATGTAGTTTCTGTTTGTAATCGATCTTTGGAATCCTCCCAAAAAGTGGCTGACAAATTTGGCATCGCAAAAGTTGCTGCTGATTGGCGAGAAGTTATCGAAGATCCAGAGGTTGATGCCGTGATGATTGGTACTTGGCCCAATATGCATGCAGAGGCTACGATCGCTGCCCTTCGGTCAGGGAAACATGTGCTTACTGAAGCACGAATGGCTCGCAATTTGAAAGAAGCAGAGGAAATGCTCGCTGTTTCAAGGCAATATCCAGAGCTGGTTTCACAGCTTGTACCTTCACCCTTTTCGCTGAATTTTGATAAAACAATCCTGCGGATGATTGAAGAAGGATTTCTGGGGCTATTGTATGAAGTCGTCGTCGAATTCAGTAATGGGATTTTGGCCGATCCAGCAGGACCTTTTAGTTGGAGACTTGATCACGAGAAGAGTGGCGTGAACACCTTGTTTTCGGGGATAATGCACGAAGCACTCATTCGATGGGTTGAAACAGATCCGGAATGGGTTATCGCCGATGGGTTGATCGGGACCATGGCTCGTAAAGATGCCGAAACCGGTCAGCACCGGACAGTTTTGATTCCAGATAATCTTTCCGTGATGGCACGTTTCCCTCAGGGATTTAAGGCAACCTACTTGTTCTCGGGTGTAAGTTCGAGCGTGCAACGTAGTGAAGTTAGGATATCGGGCTCCAATGGATCACTTTGGTTGGATCTTTCGGCGGGTAAGCTTTGGTTTTCGGCAACCAACAGCAATAAGTATGAGGCAGTTGAAATACCTGAGAACGAGCGCGATGAATGGCGGGTTGAGGAAGATTTTGTCAGGTCTATTCGAGATGGAAAACCTGTCACGCTGACGAACTTCGAAACAGGTGTTCGATATATGAGGTTTAGTCAGGCCGTTTGGGACTCCTGGACCAACGGAAGTAAGAAGGTATGGTTATAAACCTAACGGTAACCGAACCAATAAAAGAGAAAAATTGCCAAAGCCATAAATCCAAGTATTCCGCCAAAGAATAGGACCAGGGCGAGTTTGGGGTCCATTTCCCTGCTTGTTGAGTATTGTCCGTATTGGGAAATGATTTTATCAGCAATTTGCTCAACCTTCACTTCTCCTTCTTCTGTTTCCAGTGCGACTGCGGGAGTTTTAACAGCTGGGAAAGGGATAGTCTCAGTAGGGGGGGGCAGATTTTCAATTGGGCGAACTACACTAGACGTATCAGCTGATTGACCAGATTCTTTTGCAATCTCAAGCTCCAACCAACGGAGATGTTGCTCAATAAGTTGTTTCTGCTGATTCAGGCTGGATAGACGTTCTGACATGAAAAAAACCCGTGACGTTAGTCACGGGTTTTTGAAAGTGTCAGACTGAAAGCTTTAGGCAGCCTCAGTTATAATACTTATTTTACGATGAGCTTTGTCGAACTTCACTTTGCCATCTTTCAAGGCAAATAGTGTGAAATCCCGACCGAGACCCATGTTTTGGCCTGGATGGTATTTTGTTCCTCGTTGACGCATGATGATATTGCCAGCGAGTACTGTTTCTCCGTCATACTTCTTAACACCAAGCATCTTAGGCTTGCTGTCGCGACCGTTTCTGGAGGTTGATTGTCCTTTTTTGTGAGCCATGTTTAAGCAGATTTGATGGATTCAATCTTAATTACGGAAATTTCCTGGCGGTGGCCGCGTTTTCTTTCGTAGCCTTGACGACGCTTTTTCTTGTAAGCGATGACCTTCTTGCCGCGTTTGTTTTCAAGTACCTTCGCGGAAACAGAAGCTCCTTCTACGAGTGGTGTGCCGAAAACGGCGTTTTCTCCTTCGCCGACAGCTAAAACTTCATTGATCTCGACATCAGATCCGGCTTCGGTATCGCAATACCGGTTCACCATGAGGATGTCGCCCTCCGTTACAGTGAACTGTCTGCCTTGTGTGCGTATGGTTGCTTTCATTTTGAAAAAACGCATAAGACTCCATTTCCTTCACGAAAAATCAAGTGTTTTTCCAGGAAATATTAAATCTCCTTCTGAGGACGAAATGTATGGCTGAGAATCCTGTTGAAAAGATCGCAAAGGCCTATTTTGAGAGCGAATTGGTCGTTTCTCATTATGTCCGTGAAGGCCACCGTGTCGGACTTTGGAATTCTGAAAGAACACTTTTTAATAATCGATTCTCAAAGAACGATCATTTATTGGATCTAGGTTGTGGCACGGGGAGGATAGCCTTTGGGTTGGAAGCGGAAGGGTTTGGCCAGGTAGAAGCCGTCGATTTCTCAGCGGCCATGATTGAGTCCGCTCAATTGATTGGGGATAGCAAACAATCCCGAATTGCATTTCGCCAAGCGGATGCTCGGGCTTTACCGTGGCCTGACAATTACTTCGATGGGGTAATTTTCGGATTCAATGGATTTTTCATGATTCCGGGTGAGATCGAACGACGCAAAGCCTTAAAAGAAATTCATCGAGTTTTAAAAAAAGACGGGACCTATATCTTCACTGGTCATGATCGAAAGTTTTCGAATCAAAAGGATCATTGGACGCTGGAGGAAATCGCTTGGAAATCCGGAAAACAAGATAATCGGAAAGTAGATTTTGGAGATGTCCTTGAATCGACTGAACTCGGATTAATGTATATTCATTCTACGAGTGAAGAGCAGACGGAATTATTCTTAAAAGAGGAAGGTTTTGTTTCGATTGAAACTTACCTTCGGCAGGAATTGGGAAACGAGGGGTATGTCGTTCGACGGTTTTCTGACGAATGCAGATTTTGGTTAGCGGTTAAAAACTAGTTCTATTCCCAATGCTTTTTAGAAACTGAGATTTGGACTGATTTTTCCGAATAATCTGTTTTTGAGGTAAAACAATACCTTACACAAAGTTTTTTCACCAGCTCATATAAGGGAATCACGGTATTTTTATTTGGCACGGTGATTGACGAGCATTTGGAATGGGATACCTAGATCATGCTGGGAT